>CAZTIJ010000187.1:0-4497 GCA_964613365.1 uncultured Clostridiaceae bacterium
CTGGTGCCGATAATCGATAGGCCTCCCACAATGCCCAGTCTCGGGTTAAAGGTTTTTTTAGCGATTTCCTCCCCCTTGGGGATCCATACGAAAACCTCTGCTCGAAGATCCTTTGGCAATAACTCCCTTAGTTCTTGGTCCAACATCTTTCTTGGTACCGGATTAATGGCCGCCTCCCCCGGAGAAATAGCCAGGCCTTTTTTCGTTACAATCCCCACCCCTTTACCACTGTTTAGCAGAACCTTTGGTTTTCCCTTCTCCACCTTTCGAAGGGTGACTTTGGCAAAGATCTTCATTCCGTGGGTAATATCAGGGTCGTCCCCTGCATCCTTAATCACGGAGCACTGAGCCTCATGACCTTTTAGCTCCTGATCCCGAAGGGTAAGGGTTAAGGTCCAGCCCTTCGGGGTTAATAGCTCCACCCCCTGTAGCACTTCCCCTTGTAAAGCCATCAACAAGCTTCCCTTAGCCGCAGCTACCATGCAGCTTCCCGTGGTAAATCCGTAGCGAAGCTTTTTTCCGTTTTTAAAGGCAAATTGATCCAGTCTATTCTCTGCCATAGCCGGCCTCTTGTACTTTTATTTTCATCAAGGCATTGACCATCGCCGCCGCCACGGGACTTCCTCCTTTACGCCCCTTTACGGCAAGATAGGGATGGGGGCTTTTCATCAGAGCCTCCTTGGATTCCTCGGCCCCCACAAAGCCTACGGGAACCCCGATGATCAGTGCCGGGGAGGTTTTCCTCTTTTCTAAGATCTCCAGCAGATGAAACAGGGCCGTGGGGGCATTTCCAATCACAAAAATCCCGATGTCCTGATGTTTCAAGGCTTTTTCAATCCCCACCATGGAACGAGTTCGCCCCTCTTTTTTCGCTTGAATCGCCACATCCTCGTCGTGGGTCGCATTATAAACCCTGCCTCCCAGACTTTTTAAGTTGGCTTTATTGATTCCCGATTGAATCATTTGGGTGTCGCTGTAGATGGTAAACCCCGGGGTTAGGGCGGCCAGCCCCTTTTCGATCCCCTGATTTCCCACCCGTAGCAGATCTCCGTACTCAAAATCTCCCGTGGTATGGATGATCCGCTTCATAACCTGGGCTTCTTCGTAGGTTTTCGGATGTTGCTTCCATTCCGATTCAATGATTTCAAAGCTTTTTCGTTCAATTTCCATAGGATCTTTGATATACATCCTTATTCCTCTTTTCTTTATTTTTTCTTTCCTCTTATTCCATCCACTGAATCCCGCCGGGTATCAGTCGATGATCCCGTAGGATCGGATAATGATTTCTTAGACCTTCCCGTTGAAAGATTTTAAGAAATCCTTCTTTTTGGAATCGCCCCTCTTCGTATAGAATCCCCAACACCGAACCACTGTGGGCGGTATTTACGCCATAGGCTCCGAAAAGGGTGCTTGCCTCAATAATTTTTTCCACCCCGGGCTTCGGCAATACCCTTTGATGGGCTCTTGTGCTGATGGTTGCAAGCCTTGCCAGCGCCCTTAGGGTTAACTTGTCCGGTCGCTTCTCCCAGGCTTTAAAAGCTTCTGTATCTGCCCTTTGCTGAGGTTTTTCTCCCCGATGCTTTTGATGATATTCTAATGTATCCACCGTGCCTAATCCCTCCAGGACCAATACCCTTCCCTTTGGATAGGGCCCATAGCTTTGAATTCGTCTTCCTGAGCTGCTGTTAAATAGACTAATCTTTGAAAACAGGGTGCTGTCCGTAGGCTCCACCTTTGCGGCGAGCTCTCCCAAAAGGTCTTCCGTCATGGGACACCGAAGGATTTTAGCACTGAGGATGATGGCCCCGGCCACATCCGCCGTAGAGCTTGCCATTCCCTTCCCCCTGGGGATATCACTATGAATTCTCAGTCGGTAGTCTTTTAAGCTTTTCCCCGGAAGGTCAAAATGTTTCAAAGTCTCCTCCATGGCGTGATAGGCTTTATGATGGACCTCTAAATCATCCTCATCCCCCTTTCTTTTCCCTCTCTCCAAGGAAACCTGGGAATACAGATCAATGGCGTAGGAAATCAGCACCTGTTCACGGTCCACCGGGCCTTGAAATATTTCGCCGCAGGAGGCGGGACATCTAACTCGGATCATGATACCTTCTCATTTCTTCCACCCAGTTTTGAAGGAACTCCCAGTGATCATAAAAATGAAAATGAGGATAGCCCCCCAGGGTGTTTTTCTTTTTCAATCCGCAGGAATGCTCCTTTAACACCGTGCCCTCCCGCTTTTTTTGAACTTTGTAAACCATTGGCGTCTCTTTTATATCCATAAGCTTTGAACGATGAAACTCATGGGCCTTCAGGGCAATGCCCCCTTCCATCATCACCTCCACATAGCCAAAACGCTGTAGCCGCGGGGTCATCACTGTCTTCGCAGGAAAAAATCCCGTCATGGGATAAAACGCTCCATTAAGGTCTTCAATGCCTTTCGTTAAATACATCAGCCCTCCGCATTCGGCGAAGGTGGGTAGGCCCTTTTCCAAGTGATTTTTTAGGGAGGCCATGAATTCTTGGTTTTTTCTTAACTCCTCACTAAAGACCTCGGGAAACCCTCCACCGATGTACAGGCCCGAAAGTCCCTCTTTCAGCCTTTGATCCTTCATGGGACTGATAAACTCCAGGGTGATCCCGATTTCCTGTAAAAGCTCCAGGTTATCATGGTAATAAAAACTGAAGGCCGGATCCTGAAATACCCCGAGGCGCAGTCCCTTTGCTTTTCTTTTCAAACGGGTAATTTGACCGTTGATAAAGGCTTTATGGTCCTTAGAGCTTTTGGGAAGATGCCCCTCTCCCAGGGCTATGATTCTGTCCAGATCCAGGGTATCTTCTATACCCTCACTTAGAGCTTCCAGCTGCTCTTTTAGGTTTTCCACTTCCTTGGCCGGTACCAGGCCTAAATGGCGGCTTTTTAAGTGCAGTGCTTCCTTCTTTTCTAAATATCCCAGACAGGGGATTTTCACATCCCGTTCAATGGCGGTTTTGATCATCCGGTAGTGGGCTTTTCCCGAAACCTTATTGACAATCACCCCGGCGATGTTTACTTCCCGGTCATAAAGTTTAAATCCCAACACCTCCGCCGCAGCACTGGTGGATTTTTTTCCTCCGTCAATTACAAGAATCACCGGAAGGCCCAAGAGCTTTGCCATGGCCCCGGAGCTGCCCTGATCCTTGGATGTTCCTACGCCGTCATAAAGACCCATTACTCCCTCCACCACGGAAAAGTCTCCTGTGTTTTTATGTTTTTCATAGAGAAACTGAATGGTTAGATCTTCTAAAAGCCACTGATCCAAATTGTAAGAGGGGCTCCCGCTAACAAACTGATGAAATCCCGGATCGATATAGTCGGGCCCCACTTTAAAGGGAGTTATTTTCATATTTCTTTTGACCAAAGCCCTCATAATTCCCAGGGTGCAGGTGGTCTTTCCCACACCGCTGCTGGTTCCTGCAATCATAATTCCCGGCATTTTTTCCCCTCCTTCACGGTAATAACAGGTGACAGCGAGACGAAGTTTTTGTCACCTTTCATTTTTCGGATTTTCCATAAAAGATAATAATAGATTGGGACGCCCAAGAGGATCGGCCAGATACCCAAGGGATCTTCCCGAATGCTTAAGGCCTGACTGAAAAAGTAAACATAGCTGAGGGTTCCGGGAAACATCCCTAAAATAGTAGCCCCAAGATACTTCGAAAAAGAAATTTTCGAGACGCCCAAAAGATAATTGACCGGGGTAAAGGGTAAAAAGTAAAGGTTTCGCAACAGAATAACATGAAAAAACCCGGGATTCCCCAGCCTTTCCATCCATGTACGCTGTTTCTTAGACAATCGATGGACCATTCTCTTTTGGTACAATAGCTCTACCCCTTCTTTACCAATGAACCTGGCAAAAACAAAGGAAAGCGTGGCGGAAAGTAGAGCGGCTGAAAAAGCGATCACAAATCCGTAAATGAATCCGAAATAGATCCCTGCAAAGGCTTTAAAAATGGATATGGGCACAAAGCAGAGACTGGCCACCAAAGTCACCGCTAAAAATGAAAGGATAAGGGTTTCGGGGTCGGAGAACTCCTGTGCAAATAGATGTAAATCCTCTAGGGTATGAATGTGATACCTTTCACGTATTCCTAGGAGAGTAATAACCACAATTAAAAGAAATAGTCCTTTTAGAAAGGGCTTGACCCATTTTTTATCAACAATCCATATAGCTGTCACAGAACCCCTCCTCCCTACGGTTTTCGCTTTTCGATAAATTCCTGCTAAAGCTTAATAATCGGAGCTTTAATGATGTTTCGTAATTCTTTGAATACCTCTTTTTTCATAAGTACCAAAGCCGAAGTCGAGGGACCCCCGGATTTGTAAAAGTCCAATGCCGGGTGTTTGTTTTGGTCAACCTTTTCTGCTGAAATCCCTAAAACTTTCAGTTCATGGGCAATCCCCTTAGAGCCGATGGGAAGAATATCCCTTATCCCCGGATGATTCTTTAGATGATAGAG
>CAZTIJ010000188.1:0-4484 GCA_964613365.1 uncultured Clostridiaceae bacterium
TATGGAGAGCAGGAGCTAAAAGACCCCCGAAGAATTATTACCACTACCTTTACGGTGAAAGGAGGTTTTCTTCCCTTGGTACCGGTAAAGACCGATCGGCCCTTACCGAAGGGATTGATCTTTGAATTAATGAAAGAAATTGATCATCGCTTTGTACAGGCTCCGATCACTATGGGGCAGATTCTTATAAAGAACTTTCGGGATACCGGGGTGAATATTGTGGCGACCCGGGATCTTCCTGCAATAGAGCAAGTAAGGGAGGAAGAATTGTAAAGGGAAAAAATAGGAGGCGAAGACTTTGAAAAAAAGTTTATCAGGTGAATTATTGGCGGAATTTATCGGAACCTTAATTTTAATCTTTATCGGTGCAGGGTGTGTGGCCGGTCTGGTTTTAACCGGAGCCACCTATTCTCAGTGGGAAATCAGTGTGATTTGGGGCCTGGGGGTTACTATGGCCATCTACATTACCGGGGCGGTTTCCGGAACCCATATCAACCCTGCGGTAACCATTGCATTAATGATTTTTCGGGATTTTCCCCGAAAAAAGGTCCTGCCTTATATTGCCTCCCAGGTGGCAGGGGCTTTTACCGGGGCGGCCCTGGTATATACCATGTATAGGGGGGCATTTCTAGAATTTGAACAGCAGACGGGCATGGTTCGGGGCAGTATGGAAAGCCTTCAGACCGCGGGGATCTTTTCTACCTATCCCCAGAGCTACGTCGGGAATCTACAGGCCTTATTTATTGAAATCGTCATCACCGCATTTTTGCTGATGGTGATCTTTGCCGTAACCGATGAACGGAACGTTAATGCACCTAAGGGGAAATACGCCCCTTTTGCCGGTCTATTGATCGGCCTGACCATTGCCATTATCGGATCTTCCTTCGGAGCGTTAACGGGCTTTGCCATGAATCCCGCCCGGGACTTCGGCCCGAAACTCTTTACCGCTGTGGCCGGTTGGGGAGCTACAGGAATTCCAGGGCCGAATAACTACTTCTGGGTTCCCATTGCAGGCCCCATTATCGGGGCAATCTTCGGAGGCTTCGTTTACGACTTTGCTGTTCGGAAAAATATAGTGGGAGAAGTACATGTGGCGGAAAAGGAAGTTCAGGAGCCGCCATTGAACGAAGAAAAGGTACGTCAAGTTTTAAAGGAAGAACTTTAAACGGTAAGATAAGAGATCAACCGATTTAAAAAAAACGAAATTTGTTAAAAAAATAATGAAGTATTACAAAAAAAGGATATACAGTATAGAATAAAAAGATCATGAAACTAACAATTTAAAGGAGGATTATCATGAAAAAAGTAGCCATCAATGGATTTGGAAGAATCGGAAGAAATGTTTTAAAATCTTACCTGGAAAAGAAACCGGACTGGGAAATCGTAGCAATCAATGATTTGACCGATGCAAAGACCTTAGGACATCTTTTGAAATATGATAGCATATACGGAAAATTCACTGAGGAGCTGGAAGCTCGTGAAGAAGCCTTGGTGATAAACGGTAAGGAAATCAAAATCTTCGCCGAAAAAAATCCTAAAGATCTTCCCTGGAAAGAACTGGGTGTGGATCTGGTTATAGAATCCACTGGAATTTTCCGTTCCAAGAAAGAGGCAGAGCAGCATATAGAAGCGGGAGCAAAAAAAGTAATTATTACCGCCCCGGCAAAAAATGAGGACATCACCTTGGTAATGGGAGTTAATGAGAAGGATTACGATGCAAGTAAGCATCATGTGATATCCAACGCTTCCTGTACAACCAACTGTTTAGCCCCTTTCACAAAGCTTTTGGACGATCACTTTACCATCAAAAGAGGAATTATGACCACCATTCACTCCTATACCAATGATCAAAATATTTTAGATCTGCCCCATAAAGATTTACGAAGGGCCAGGGCTGCGGCGCTGTCGATTATTCCAACCACCACGGGAGCTGCGGAAGCGGTTTCCTTAGTGCTACCCCAGTTAAAAGGAAAACTAACGGGAATGGCCATGCGGGTGCCGACCCCTACGGTATCCGTAGTGGATTTAGTCGTGGAAGTGGAAAAAAATACGGATAAAAATGCAGTGAATGAAGTATTCAAAAATGCAGCAAATAATGAGTTAAGAGGAATTCTTGATTACTCCGATGAACCGTTAGTGTCTGCGGACTATATTAAAAGTGACTACTCCACCATTGTGGACGGGCTGTCTACGGATGTTATGCAGGACAACCTGGTTAAAATCATTGCCTGGTATGATAATGAGTGGGGTTATTCCGTAAGAGTGGTGGACCTGGTAGAGTACATGTTCTCAAAGGAATAATGAAAAAAGGAATGACATAAAAACAAATGATTACCTAAGGAGGATCTTATGGATAAAAAAACCGTAAAGGATCTACAGATCAAAGGGAAAAGCATTCTGGTTCGTTGTGATTTTAATGTGCCCCTGGATGATCATGGACAGATTACTGATGATCGACGGATTCAGGGAGCATTGGAAACCATACAGTATCTCAAAGACCAAGGGGGCAAAGTTCTTTTGATTTCCCATTTGGGCAGACCCAAAGGGAAGCCTGATCCCAAGTTATCACTTAAGCCCGTGGGGAAACGACTGGGAGAACTTCTGAATACTGATGTTGTGTTCTTTTCCGATGAAAAAGTCATCAGTGATCAGACGAAAAGAAAAGTTTTAGAAATGAAGGATGGAGATATCGGTTTACTGGAAAACATTCGTTTTCGAAAAGAGGAAACGGATAATAATGAAGCCTTTGCCAAGGAACTGGCCTCCATGGGAGAAATATATGTAAATGATGCCTTTGGAACCTCCCATAGAGCCCATGCATCCAACGTGGGACTGGCGAATAACCTGCCCTCCGCCGTAGGATTTCTGGTGGAAAAGGAACTGAAATTTTTCGAAAAGACCCTGGAAAATCCCAAAAGACCCTTCGTGGCTATTATCGGCGGTGCGAAGGTATCGGATAAAATCGGGGTGATCAAAAACCTCCTGGGAAAAGTGGACCAACTGATCATCGGGGGTGGCATGGCCTATACTTTCCTTAAAGCGAAGGGCTACGATGTGGGAAAATCCCTGTTGGAAGAGGATAAAATCCCGTTGGCAAAGGAACTTATGGAAAGTGCTGAAAACCAAGGTGTGGAGTTGATCCTGCCCGTGGACACCGTGGTGGCCAAAGCCTTTGACAATGATGCGGATCATTGGACCGTGGATGTGAATAACATTTCCGAAGACACCATGGGACTGGATATCGGTGGGATTTCCATGGGATTATTCAATGAAACCATACAAAAGGCCAACACCATAATTTGGAACGGGCCTATGGGAGTATTTGAAATGTCCAGCTATGAAAAAGGAACAAAGACCATGGCGGAGAGCCTGGCAAGCAGTAAGGGTATAACCATTATCGGAGGTGGAGACAGCGCCGCTGCTGTGGAGAAATTCCAACTGGCGAATAAGATGAGTCATATTTCCACCGGCGGAGGAGCCTCCCTAGAACTTCTGGAAGGAAAAATCCTTCTCGGAATTGACAGCATCGAAGATCGATAGACAAAAGGAATACCTGAAGAAAGCGAGGGTTTTTATGAAAAAACCGGTAATGTTGATGATCCTGGACGGTATGGGATTAAGAGAGGAAAGGGAAGGGAACGGAATCAAGCAGGGGAATATGGAAAATCTTCAGTACTATATGAACAATTACCCCAACACGGCGTTACAGGCCAGTGGAGAGGCTGTGGGTCTACCCGGGGGGCAAATGGGTAACTCGGAAGTGGGACACTTAAATATCGGCGCCGGCCGTGTGGTTTATCAGGAACTCACAAGAATTTCCAAGGATATACGGGAGGATCGACTGAAGGACAATCCCCGGCTTAAGGATTTGTTAAGCCACGTAAAAGAGAAGGATCAAAAATTACATCTTTTGGGCCTTCTTTCCGACGGCGGAGTCCACAGTCATAACACTCATCTTTATGAGCTGTTGAAAATCGCTAAGGACAAAGGCTTAAAAAAAGTGTTTGTCCACTGCTTATTGGATGGCCGGGATACGCCGCCGAAAAGCGCAACCGGTTATATTAAGCAGCTGCAGGAGAAAATTAAGGAAATCGGTATCGGAAGAATTGCAACGGTGACCGGGAGATACTATGCCATGGACCGGGACTTACGGTGGGAACGTACCGAAAAAGCCTACAACGCTCTAGTTCACGGGGCTGGTACAGAGGTGGCGGATCCGGAGTCCGGAATACAAAAGGCCTATCAAGAAGGGGTCCATGATGAGTTTATGTATCCCTTAGTAATCTCCGATGTGGAGGGAAACATTGAAAAGAATGACGGGGTGCTGTTTTTCAATTTCCGGGCCGACCGGGGAAGACAGTTGACCCGGGCACTGACGGAGGAAAATTTTACGGAGTTTCCCGTAAAAAAGGACTGGAATCTTCATTACGCAACCATGACCCAATACGATAAAAATTTTAAGAATCTGTCGGTACTGTATCCAC
>CAZTIJ010000189.1:0-1606 GCA_964613365.1 uncultured Clostridiaceae bacterium
TCGGCAAAAACCCCGATTTGCCCGTGATTATGCTGGGCTCCCATATCGACACCGTCTTTCGCGGCGGAAAGTTCGACGGGGCCCTGGGGGTCCTCTCCGCCATTGAAGTGGCCCGGGCCCTGAATGAACGGAATGTGGAATTGGAACACACCCTGGAGGTGGTAGCCTTTACCGATGAGGAGGGGGCCCGGTTCAGTACCGGTATGCTGGGTAGTCAGGCCATGACCGGAAATCTGGACGCCGAGGTTTTAGACCGGCAGGATGATCAGGGCATTACTTTAAAGGAAGCCCTTAGTGATGCCGGTTACGATCCGGATAAGTTAAACGACGCCCAACGGGCCAAGGGTTCCATTGCCGCCTATTTAGAGGTCCATATTGAGCAGGGACGGGTGCTGGAAAAAAACCGGCTTTCCGTAGGGGTGGTTTCCGGTATCGCCGGCCCCCGATGGTTTCGAATTACCCTAAAGGGAGAATCCGGCCATGCGGGAAGTACACCCATGGACCTTCGCCGGGACCCTCTTGCCGCGGCAGGGGAGATTATTACCCATATAGAGGCTATTGCCAATAAACAAAAGAACACCGTGGCCACCGTCGGCCAGTTTAATGTGGAGCCCGGGGGGATTAACATCATTCCGGAACAGGTATCCTTCAGTGTGGACCTTCGGGATGAGGATCTGGAAAACCGTCGGATCGCCGAGGAGAAAATCAAGGAAAAAATTGCAACCATCGTGGACCGCCGGGGGCTGGAGGTAGACATTCAGCTGCTCCATAACCTGGACCCGGTAAAATGCGATCCGGTACTGGTAAAGCTGGCTCTGGAGGCCTCAAAGAAACTGGAGCTTCCCACCAAAACCCTGGTCAGCGGCGCCGGCCATGACAGTATGAACCTGGCGGGAATCGCTCCCATCGCCATGATATTCGTCCGCTCCCAACAAGGGCTCAGTCATCGTCCCGATGAGTGGAGCACCAAGGAGGACTGCTACGATGGGGCTCGCCTGCTGTATCAGACCGTATGTAACGTGGACCGGGAACTGCAGTAACAAAAGCCATCACAAAAACCTCCGAAGAAAATCTCTTATTTCTACACTGGAGATTTCTTCGGAGGTTTTGTAGGTTTTTTTCAGAGTACGCCCTGCTTTATAGGGCTGCTTTTTCTCTTTAAAATATTTTTTCGTTACAACCTTTATATCTCTCCCTGACCGCTGATAAACACCGTCAGCTTTTCCGCCATATCCAGCTCCCGAAAGCTTGGATACACATTTCCTAAGGGGTCCTTGATTAATCGCAGTTTCGGACGGCTGGGGTGGTTTTTGTTGGGCCGAAGGACAATTCCCACCTCTCCGGTATTCAGACGTACCACACTGCCGGGAGGAAATACCGTAACATTCTTGATAAAATGCTGATAAACCCGGGCATCGAACTTGGTGTTCAGCTGGCTGTTTACCGTCTCAATCACCTTATGCACGGGAATCTGTTCCCGGTAACAGCGATCGGAGACCATGGCGTCGAACACATCGCATAGGGCCACCACCCGTACGTAGGGCTCCATTTTATCCCCTTCAATGCCGAAGGGATATCCGCTGCCGTCCAGTCGTTCATGGTGTTT
>CAZTIJ010000189.1:1706-4481 GCA_964613365.1 uncultured Clostridiaceae bacterium
ATCAATCATATTCATCATAGAGCCTTTATTTTCTTGTAGGTTTTCTATTAGCTCCTCCACAATTTCCTTAACGGCGTAGTAATGCTCCTCGGGGATCACATGGGAAAAACCCTTTTCCTTCCGGGGATTTTTCGTTCCCTGTTCCATATCCTGAAAGATTTTTTTAATGGAAAACACGGCCTTGGCTTTGATTTCTGAATCCACCGCATCCCAGCATTCAATGTCTCGGGAGTATTCATCCTCGATATAGACCACGGGGATGTTTCGGTTTTGGAGGTTGGCTATGTAGTTTTCCCTCAGGATCGTGTCCTTTTTTAAAAGGATCAGCCCGTCGGGAGCGTATACGTTTTTAGAAAGCTTCATTCCCGGTTGTAGGGAACTGCTGGTTATAATTCGCATTTCATCGTCCTTTCTGTTTCGTCATGATGTCCTTTATGATTTTGGTTGTGCCTCCGTTATATTATCGACATTTTTCACGATTTCTTCACCGTAAACCCTATCATATTTTGGCCTTCGAAGAAAGTATCTTTTCTAACGAAGGTTCTCCGCCGCCTCCAGCCAATCAAAGATCCCCTCCAGAATTTTTTGCTGCTGCTCTTCTCGGGTTATGGTTGCCTCGCCGTCTCCCCGCTGAAAACCGTACCAGCCGAACTGGGAATGGTTACCCCCCTCGAGCCTTAGCCACCGGGTATTTCCCGGGACATATTGCCGGGCGTTTTCAATATCCTCTTCGGTGACAAAGCCTTCCCGATCGCCGTAAATCGACAGTACTTCCAGGTCCTCGGCTCCGGACAGATCGTTGCTGCTTGCAGGGTAGGAATCAAAGAAAATAAGCCCCGCCACCCGGTCCCGGTGATTGTCCACAAACCGTGCTGCCATGGCTCCTCCCAGGGAGTGTCCCCCCACAATCCACTGATCGATCTGTTGGTTTTCCTCCATGACTTCCAAGGCTCGATTGCTACCCAGGATGGCCAGATCCAAGGGCATGTCCACCAAGAATCCTTCGATGCCCTCCGCCGCCAAATCATGGAGTTTCGGAGCGTAGCTTCTATGGTCCACCCGGGCCCCGGGATAGTATATCAGTCCGGTTCTTGTCTCCGGTCCTTCATCGTCACTATCCGGCAGAAAATGAATCCAGCGACCCTCATCGGATACGATCACATCCTCGGAGGATTCCAACGCCCCTAAGGCTTGCTCCATGGGGTCGTAGCCGTCATTAATCCAGTAAAACCCGCCGCCGATTAATAAAAGAACGACCAACGTCATTATGATCAAAAGCCTTCGAAGGATTTTTTGCTTTTTGCTTCTCTTCGGTTGATTAATCCCGGCCATTTCTTTCTGGTTATGGTTGTTAAAGAATAGTTGGCTCATCTCATCACCTTTTCTCCCTTTTTATGTGTTTTTCATTTCTCTATCCAAAAATCTGGTAAAGCCTGTTATTTCTACCCTTACTTTATACCCTTATGCCCTCGCTTTGCAACCCTTCCTTCGTCTTTTTTCCTAGTTCCGAAAGCCTATTTTTCTCCCCCTACGCCGTGGATTTTTTGTTTTAATCCCGGACTTCGAGGTATAAGTTAAAAAACTACCATGAAAGGAGGGGTTCCCCTTGGAGGCCATAAAAAAATCATCCATCATTCTGTTTGTCTTTATGCTTTTTTCCCTTTTCGTGCTACTTACCTTGGTGTTTTCCGGCGGCGACTATTTCCTTCGGGACGATTCCGTCTCCTCCCTAAACGAAGGCTGGGAAGTGATCGACTCTGAAGTTAAGGAAGAGGGCGGCCGGGTAACCCTCCCTATAAGTACCGATACCCCCGCCGGGGAAGCCCTGATTCTTCAACGGGAACTGGGGCCGGACTTTGCGGCGGAACAAACCCTTTTGATTCGGTCCTCCCTTCAAGACCTGGAGGTTCACTTAGACCGGGAAGTCCTGTTTCAACAAAGCTTGACCCACCGCCAAAGGGTTACTCCGCCCATCGTCAGTTTATGGAATCTCGTCACCATCCCCGAGGATGCTTCGGGCAGGAAGCTTACCCTGTTTCTCACCTCTCCCTTTGAGACCATGTCCGGCGAGGCCAACGATATTCTCTACGGATCTCCGGGAAGTCTGATGATGGCCATTATCTATCAATACGGCCCCGGCTTTTTCGTTGCGGTACTGACGCTGCTGATCGGCCTTTCCCTGGTTCTGCTTCCCCGGTTTATCCGGGGGATTTACCCTCGGGAGATGGTCTATCTTGGCTACTTCGGAGTGTTCATTTCCCTTTGGTTGATCTCCGAGTCCCGAATGCTCCAGTTTTTCACCGGCAATCAGTTTTTAATCGGTTCCCTGGCCTATGTAATGCTCAGTATTTTTCCGATTCCTTTGATTCTCTATCTTAAAAGAAGCATTACAAATCGATACCCCCGGGTGTTAAACGCTATGATCCTTGCCTATCTAATCAATCTGTTGTTGATTATTACCCTGGAGGTCACGGGAGTGCTCCGTTTTTTCCAGACCCTGGCCTTCTCCCACGGACTGATGGTCCTGACGATTTTAATCAGCGCCTATATCCTGTACCGGGAAGTCCGTAATCACCAAAACCGGGAAGCCCGAATTTTCCTTCGCTCCCTCAGCGTACTGTTTTTATTCGGTTTCATCGAACTGTTTCACTTTTACTTTCTAGACGCCCAGCAAACCTCCCAGTTTATTCGGGTGGGGCTGCTACTTTTTATCCTGATTCAAAGCTTTGATTCCATCCACCGCTTAGTGGGCTACTTTAAAAAGAGTTACCGGGC
>CAZTIJ010000190.1:0-4462 GCA_964613365.1 uncultured Clostridiaceae bacterium
AAAGCTCAGAGAGGGTGGAGGACGGCTATACATCTTCGGATCCTTATGTACAGTACATTGGGAAAGAAGGGGTGGTCACCAGTTATTTAAGGCCTTCGGGTACCGTGAAGGTGGAAGGAAAACTCTTAAATGTGGTCACGGAAGGTTCGTCTTTCATTGAAGAAGGGGCCAGAGTAATTGTCACAAGAACCGAGGGCAGCAAAATTTATGTGAGCAGAAATGAAGAGGAGGGAATGTAAATGTTAGAAGAACTTTTACCGATTATTGTTTTAATTGTAGTAGCGTTTGTTGTCATATCCATATTACTAAGCTTTATTCCTGTAGGGCTTTGGATCACGGCATACTTTTCCGGAGTGAAAATTGGGATTTTCTCACTGATCGGAATGCGCCTTAGAAGAGTGCAACCAAGAAAAATTGTGGCACCGCTGATTAAAGCAACCAAGGCGGGGCTTGATTTAAACACCGATAAGTTGGAAGCCCATTATTTAGCCGGGGGAAATGTAAACAGTGTTGTAGATGCTTTGATTGCAGCCCAGCGGGCGGAAATCAATCTGAACTTTGAAAGAGCAGCAGCAATTGACCTGGCAGGCCGTCAAGTATTAGAAGCCGTACAGGTAAGCGTAAATCCGAAAGTAATTGAAACTCCCAAAATTGCAGCAGTAGCGAAAGATGGTATTGAAGTGATGGTTCGAGCCAGAGTGACGGTTCGTGCCAACATTGAACGCCTCGTAGGAGGGGCAGGAGAAGAAACTATTATTGCCCGAGTGGGCGAAGGTATTGTTACCACAGTAGGTTCCTCGGAAAATCACAAAAAAGTATTGGAAAATCCGGACTTGATTTCGAAAACCGTACTACAAAAAGGTCTGGATGCCGGTACAGCCTATGAAATTCTATCCATCGATATTGCCGATGTAGACATTGGGCGAAACATTGGAGCACAACTTCAAATGGATCAAGCCGATGCCGATAAGCGTGTTGCTCAAGCGAAAGCGGAAGAACGTCGAGCCATGGCGGTTGCCAAGGAACAGGAAATGAAGGCGGAAGTCCAGGAAATGAGAGCCAAGGTAATCGAAGCGGAAGCGGAAGTGCCAAAGGCTTTATCCAAAGCGCTTAGGGATGGGAACCTTGGAGCCATGGATTATTACAACATGAAAAACGTAATATCCGATACTCAAATGCGTGAAGAAATTTCCAAGATCAATAAGGACGAAGCGTATAAAGATGAAAGTGAAGAATAATTCATGTTAGCCACAGAATATTCCTCAAGGGGGAGGATTGTATGAATCCTGAAGTAATAATCGTATTTGTTGTATTGATCGTTATCAACTCCCTGTTTAACAAGAATAAGGTGCAGAAAAAACAACAGCAAAGGCGAAGTCAACAAAGTCAGCATAATCAAAGGAATCAATCCCAAGGGCCCGCTGAAAAAAGGGATCAACAAAGAGATACGGAGTCTCAGCGCCAAACTTCGGAGCCACGAAAGCAAAAACCCCGATCCCTGCTGGAAGAAGTCTTAGAGCAATACAATATTTCCGAGGAACAGCCACCCTCCAGAAGGGAGCCTAAAAAAACGCAGAAACCCTCGGAAAAACCTAAGCGAACCGTTGAAGAAAAGGAACATTATACGGATTATTCCGATAGAAATCAACCGAAAAAATCCCGGAAAAAAAAGGAAATGAAAGCATATTCAAAACCTCGGAAAAGCGGTGTTGAAGCCGGAGAACTCTCGGGAGATTTCTTTGAGAAAACCAGTGTAGAAAAGAGTGAAATCGGTGGGCAAGGGTTTGATCAGTTACTGGATTTTGATCAAAAATCCTTAGTAAGAGCCATTGTTATGTCGGAGGTATTACAAAAGCCTAAGTCCATGAAAAAAAAGAAAGTCGGTTAAGGGATAACAGAGAGCCAAAATAAGAAGAAGGTGGATTCTTAGAAATCCACCTTTTTTTTATGGACAAGATCAATGAATAAAAGGTGCTATGTAGCATTTGAAGAAAAAATTATAGAAAAACAAACAGGGTAAAACAATGGTAATATCAACACTCATATGATATGATATTGTTTAAGAAAATATGCAATCACTCAAGATTACTCAGATTTAACAAGGAGGAATTTGTTTGACAAAAGAGATTCAAAAAAACATTGCTTTAGAAAAAGAAGATTATACCGCAAAACTATTCGGCAACTATGATGAATTTGCTAAAATTATTTATGATAAATTTCAGACTAAAATGCTCCTGCGAGATGGAGAAATAGTTTTATTAGGGGAACAGTCTCGGGTACTAAAGGCGGAGGAAATGCTCAGGGAGATGATTCGGGTACTGGAAAATCAAGGAGAGCTGAACCGTCAACGGGTAAAATATATTGCGGATCTCTTCGTGGAGGGCAATGGAAATGAAGCCAAATCTTTAATGGACGGCACTGTATTGATCAATGCCAGCGGTAAGCCTATTAAGCCCAAAACCTTAGGGCAAAAACAGTATCTTGGAAAAATAGAACAGAATGATTTAACCTTTGGCATCGGCCCCGCAGGGACAGGGAAAACCTACTTAGCCGTGGTAATGGCAGCCAAGGCCTTTAAAAATGAAGAAGTAAAGAGGATTATTCTGGTAAGGCCTGCGGTGGAAGCCGGGGAGAGTTTGGGTTTTTTACCCGGGGATCTAAAGGATAAAGTAGATCCTTATTTACGCCCCTTGTACGATTCTTTATTTGATGTTTTAGGGGTGGACAAGTTTCAAAGGCTCCAGGAACGGGAGATTATTGAAGTGGCTCCCCTTGCATATATGCGGGGAAGAACCCTGGACAATGCCTTTATTATTTTGGATGAAGCCCAAAACACCACCATCCCACAAATGAAAATGTTCTTAACAAGAATCGGGTATGGTTCAAAGGCCGTAGTAACCGGGGATGTTACGCAGATTGATTTACCACGGGGGAAGGTTTCGGGGCTGACTCATGCCTTGGAAATTTTACAGGACATTGAGGGCATCGGTTTTACCCATCTTACGTATAAAGATGTGGTACGACATCCCTTGGTACAAAACATTATCAATGCCTATGAAGAACATTCCCATAAAAAGACGGATTAGTATAGGGGTAGCCCATGAAAATCTATAGCAACATTTTCAATAAAATATTAAATAACCGCATCAAAAATTTGCTTTCGAAAAGCAGGGTGCAGTACTTGTTATTACTGCTGTTACTGTTGGTAGGGGTCTTGGGGATTTTTGTCCTCAGTTTAAGACCGGATAAGGTGGAGGTGAATTTAGGTCAGCGGGCGCCACAGGACATTTATGCACCAAAAACCATTGAAGATATTCGGACCACGGAAAACCTTAGAAATGAGGCATCTAACGAAGTAGAAGCCCAATATCGTATTGATTCCCAGGTGCGTAATGAGGTACAAAAGGACATTGAAAACACCTTTTCAGTACTCTATTCGGCTAAAGACAACGAAGGCTTAACAGAGGATGAAAAGGTGGCAAGGGTACTGGACAGGAGCCCGGTAATCCTGGGAGAGGAGATGACTGAAAGTGTGCTGTCCGTTTCCAGGGAGTCTATTGAACATTTGGAAAGTTATCTCTATGAAATTGCCGCAGAGCAGCTTAACCGTGGAATTCGCTTAGAGGACCTTCCAACGGTGAAAACCTCCGGTGAAGATTCCTTAAGAAACCTTGAAGAGTTCAACGAATCGTTAAAAATTTTCGGTATTCGGGTATTTAACCAAAGCATCCGACCCAATGAGTTTTATGATGCCCAGCGAACGGAAGAGCTGAAACAACAGGCCATGGAAGATGTGGACAGCGTCATAATTGGTCAGGATGAGCTGATCGTAAGAGAAGGGGAAAGGGTTGCGACCAGTCAAATGCAAATATTGCGAGAACTGGGTTTGTTGGCAGGGGATGGACGGCCGGACTATTTGCTCTATTCGGGGATTTTAATTATTGTTTTACTATTGCTGTTGATGCTGGTGTTTTATTTGATGTTATTCCATAAGCCATTGATCTATGACTCAAAAACCTTGCTGATGTTGGTATTGATTATTCTTTTGACATTGGCTGTATCGAAGGTGCTTTCAGTGATCGCTATTTTTGTGATTCCTGTAGCAACAGCGGCGATGCTGTTGGCAATTTTGATCAATCCCCAGGTGGCTATAGTAGCCAATATCGTTTTGTCTGTGATGACGGTACTGATTACCGGAAATTCATTGACTTTGTTGATCATGTTGATGGTAGGCGGGACTCTGGGGGCGTTGATGGCCTATAGAACTCAGCAACGGGGAAACATCCTACTTTCCGGGTTTGTGGTGGGGACCGCTAATTTCTTTGTGGTTGCAGGCATTGGCTTTATCAACAGCAATGAAATCAATGAGATTTTCATCCAGGCCGGTTACGGGGCCATCGGCGGAGGATTTGCAGCGGTACTGACTATTGGAACCCTACCCTTCTGGGAATGGGCCTTTGGA
>CAZTIJ010000191.1:0-4446 GCA_964613365.1 uncultured Clostridiaceae bacterium
ATTCAGATTCAGTGGAAAAAGGAACATGCGGTCTGTGTGATCCTGGCATCCAAGGGATATCCCGAAGCCTATGAGAAGGGAAAGGAAATTCAAGGCCTAGAAGAGGTGGATCGGAAAACCCTGTTGTTTCACGGGGGTACCAAGCGGGAACAGGGACGGCTGTTGACCAATGGCGGACGGGTCCTGGGGGTTACCTCCCTGGATGAAACCCTGGAAAAGGCCCGGGAAAGGGCCTATGAAAACGTTGAAAAAATTCGCTTCGAAGGCAAGATCTTTCGCCGGGACATAGGCCGGTAACCGGTAGAGTCTGAAGGATGGCCGGTCAGGAATAAAAGTCCAGAGACCCTTGAAAATGAAAGGAGGGGCTTTGGACTTTTTTTGATGCTTTTTCGGTTTCAATCCACGGTGGAAGGGGTAAGATAATCACAGTATGATTATAAAGGGAAATCCGTAGGACGGCTGGGCCGGTTGTAGTCGCGGGACATAGAATAACCGCTGGAAAAAAGAGACACAATACGAGGGGATGACAAAATGGGAAAAAAATTAAACATCGCCGTGATGGGACTGTTTTTTACGGTCCTGTATTTGGGCATGAACTATTATGTATACCGAAGCAGTATCCGGGGGCTGGAAGTTGCCCCGGTCTATTTATGGCTTCTTCGGGGAGGCTTTTTTGTTATCGGCTCCTTTTTCATTTTCGGCATGGTCCTTCGAAAAAAGGCCTATATCAAAAAAATCGCCTATCTCGGAAACTTCTGGCTGGGAATTTTATCCATGGCCATTTCCGTTTTTATCCTACGGGATCTGGGGATTTTTTTGCTGGACGTTGATGTAGGCCGATCTACGGTGGTTTCCCTGGGGATAACCCTACTGATCACCGGATACTCCTATTACAACGGAACCCGGGTACCCACAGTACGGGAGGTCACCATTCCCACAAGGAAAATCAAGGATCCTTCCGACGGTGTGACCATTACCCAGTTGACGGATATCCATATCGGCATGGCGACGTCGAAGAAATGGCTTCAAAAGACCGTGGAAAGGGCCAATGAACTGAACTCCGATTATATGGTGATCACCGGAGACTTAATCGATGACAGGCTGGATAAAATTAAGGCTTTCCTGCCGATACTAAAGGAGCTTCGGGCTTCGGGAGGGAAGTATACCATCATCGGAAATCATGAAATTTACAGCGGACTCAAGGATTATCACCGGTTTGTCAAGGAAAGCGGACTGACCCCTTTGAGGAATGAAGGGATACGGGTCTCCAAGCACCTGGAAATCTTCGGGGTGGACGATCTGACCGTGGAAAAGTACTTGGAAACCCCGGTCCATCTGGAAGAGATCTTAAAAAACAGGGATCCTGCCCGCTACACCCTGTTGCTGCTCCATCAGCCGGAGCGTTTTCATCAGGCCGTGGATTTAGGGGTGGACCTTCAACTGTCGGGGCATACCCATAGCGGCCAGATTCCTCCCCTGGAATGGATCATCCCCTTTTATTTCAGGTATTCCAAAGGATTGTATCAAAGGGAGGGCGCTTATATATACACCAGTCCCGGCACAGGGGTTTGGGGCCCTCCCATGCGTTTTCTATCGAAGAACGAGATCACGAAGTTTCATATTGTGCCGGAAGGGGACGGAGGATCGGGGAAATAAATCCTTGGGGGTAAATAAAGGATCTTCCAATTTAGGAATGTTTCCTATATAATATAAACTGAATGTCATTGGGTAAAAAGAAGGATAAAATGATACCGCTCAGCCAGGACAAATATAGTATTATAGGAGGAGATTATTATCAAAATCGGAATTATCGGAGGAGGACAGGGAGGAAACGGTATCCTCAAATCCCTGTTGAAAATGGAAACCGTGGAGGTGCAAGGGGTTGTGGATCTGCGGGAGGATGCGGAGGCCGTGATCACGGCAAAGGAACACGGGGTGTTTACCACAAGTTCCATGGAAGCCCTGTTGGATAAGGAAATGGATCTGATCATTGAAGTGACGGGCAACGTGCAGGTGAATTCCCAGCTCAGAGAGTTAAACACCGGCAATACGGATATTATGGGAAGCAAAAGCGCAGCCCTGATGATGAATTTGGTGGAGCAGGGAGAGGAAATGAACCAAAACCTGGAATCCCATATTCGGGAGGTCAATCAGTTAAGTGAGAACTTGGAGAGTTTCATCGCCGATACCGTGGGAAACATTCAAAGAACCGATGAAATCGTCCGATATATGAACAAGGTGACCAACCAAACCAATATCCTCGGGTTGAATGCATCCATCGAAGCCGCCCGGGCGGGGGAAGCCGGTCGAGGATTCGCCGTGGTGGCAAAGGAAGTCCAGAGCCTGGCCAACAACAGCGACACCCTGGCGGAGGAAATCAACAGCATTCTTAGAAAAATCAAAGAAGATGTGGAAAGCACCCAGTCCATGGTCAAGGATTTGAAGGAAGCCGCCGGCAAAGCATAAAGTCCGAGGTTAAAAGAAAAGGAATGAAGCTACATAACCTAAAGAAAAGAAGGGGAAATGTTTCCCCTTCTTTTCTTTTTCGGCGAATATTTGCTATAATTTAAATTAGAAAAAGAAAAAATGAAAGGGGGATTTTTTTGGGTGAAGAAAAGAAGGGTCCGGGAAGGACGGAAGGGTTTAAAAACAACGGGGAACATCAAAAGATTCTTTCCCTGTTTGATAACATCAGTGAGCTGATTTACGTCATCGATCCGAGGAACTATAAAATTATTTACGCCAACAAAACCGTGACGGACCTTTGGGGAAGGGACATGGTGGGCAAAACCTGTTATGAAGTGATGCAAAATCTCAAAGCCCCCTGTGATTTTTGCGAAAACACCTCCCTGATGTTAAATGAGGGGGAGGTATACCGTTTTGAATCCTATTATGAAAAATGGGACCGGTATTACCTAAAGGAAGCGAAAATGATTGAATGGCCGGGCTACGATCAGGTGCGTTTGGAAACCGCCATTGATATTACCGAGGTGAAAAGGACCCAGCGGAGTTTAGAGGAGCGCATGCGCTATGAAACCGAGCTTTCCAATGTATCCCAACAGCTGCTGAAGGAAGATCTCCAGGAAGCCTTGCAAGGGGCCCTGGAACATCTGCAAAGGGCCTCGGGAGCCAGTCGGGTATATATCTTCGAAAACTTTGAAGAATATAATCTTACCACAAAGGAAAGAAAGCTCTACACAAAATATGCCTACGAAGCCTGCAAAGAAGGAATCCAACCGCAAATTCAAAATCCGGTCCTAAAGCGCTTTGATTTCGAACCGGACTTTACCCGATGGAAAAACCGTCTGTCCCGGGGAATTTATATCGCTGGGGATGTGGAGGATTTCCCCCCGTCGGAGATCGAAGTCTTAAGCAGCCAGGGAATCCAATCACTGCTTGTGATTCCCATATTCGTGGAGAAAAATTGGTACGGTTTTTTAGGCTTTGACGAAGTCCATGAAAAGCGGCGGTGGAACGAGCAGGACGTCGGGATTCTCAACACCGCTGCGGACATGATGGGCAGCTATATTGAAAAGAAAGAACGGGAATCCGCCATGAAAAACTCCCAAAAGAAACTGCGGGTGGCAATGAAAAACGCCCAGGAGGCCAATCGGCAAAAGAGTGAGTTTATTGCCAATATGAGTCATGAAATCCGAACCCCCATGAATGCCATCATCGGTTTCGCCGAAATCCTGGAAAAGGAAATCCCGGATCCGAAACACCGGGAATACATTCAGTCCATTAAACGGGGAGGGGAAAACCTCCTTACATTGATGAACGATATACTGGACCTTTCAAAAATCGAAGCGGGGATGGTGAAGATAGAGAAAACCGAGGTTTCCCTGAGAAGACTGTTGGGGGAAATCGAAGATATTTTTGAACTTCGGGCGAAACAAAAGAATCTTTCGCTTCAAATCGAAATCCCGGAGGATCTGCCCCGGCGTTTATGGATGGACGAAACAAGGATGCGTCAAATCCTGTTAAACCTTGTGGGGAACGGCATCAAGTTTACCCATAAGGGCTTTGTAAAGGTCCGGGTTTCCTTCGACAAAAAGGACCGTCGCCACGGCACTTTGAAAATCGAAGTGGTGGATACGGGAAAGGGGATATCCAAGCGGGGTCAAAAGGAGATCTTCAAGCCTTTTGTCCAGTGGAACCCTAAGGAAGACGCCTCCCAGGGAACCGGTCTGGGGCTTTCCATCACGAAAAACCTTGTGGAAATCCTGGAAGGGGAAATTCATCTGTTTTCCGTGCCCAAAAGAGGGACCCGGTTTGAGTTGATTTTCTATCCCGTGGAAATCGGCGGGGAAAATCTTACCCTAAAAAATGAAAATAAGGAAGGATATTTACAGGGGGATGTAGAATCTTATAATTATAACATTTCCGGCAACCGGGAAGCCGTAGTGAAGTATCTGAACAACCAGGGGAAGTGGGAGTATCGCAGGG
>CAZTIJ010000192.1:0-4438 GCA_964613365.1 uncultured Clostridiaceae bacterium
GAAACACAGGATAGGGTTTTCTTTGACAAAATATCGACCTCCTTATGAAAGGATAGAGAAAATTTTTTCTTAATACATAATGTATTAATTCGCTCTATAATATTGATACACCCATGGAAAGAATTTAAACAAAAAAATGAGAAAAATTCTTAAGAAAGAATAGATTACAATATCGGAATATGAGGATGGAAGGATATTCAACCGGGGATGCTTCGTTGCAGTGGGAAAACTATTCCCCCTGTTGTCTCTCCGTAAAAACCCTGGAAGCCGCCTGATATTCTTCGTCGTCTTCGATTTTGTTAAGTCGGGGTTCCCCATGGCTTTCGGAAAAGCCGTAGAGCAGGGCGGTTTCCGAACCATGGGGAAGAAGGGCGATATAGCTTTTTTCGTCGATATCAAAGATATCCAGCACAGCGCATTCCAGCTCTTTTCCATCGGTCAAGGTCAAATGGATTTTTCTCGGTTCTGGATCATGGTGATGATGCTCCGGTTCCCGGTCACAATCACAGTCGGAGTGCTGTTCCTCCTCCGGGGGGTGGCAGTGGCAGGACTCAGTACTTTTGTTCATATATTCACCTCCTAGGTTAATATTCTTAAGGGTTTCTTTCAGTATACAGGACCCGTCCCATAATTGAAAGGCGTCTTTAAACTCGAACCCTTCGCCAAACGCCTTTTTTGTAATAATAATAAATCGTCGCCATGCTGGTAAACTCTGTCAGTAAAAAAGCCAACAGGACCCCTTGGATACTAAAATCCAAAACATAGGTGGAGAGGGTGGCCAAGGGAACCAACACCAGCCACCGGGAAAGAAGGCTGGAGATTAAAAAAGGGCGGTTGTAGCCGGAACCGGAAAAGGCGGTGCCGAAGCCGAACATGGCGGCCAAAAAGATCATGGCGGGGGTGACGAACTTTAAAAACATGGCCCCCAGGTCAATCACCGCCGGATCCCGGGTGAAAATCCACATCAGATTTTCTCCGGCGAAGAACACCCCGATATTGATCAGAAGCATGATTCCCGCCCCCAGGGTTACGGTGGCGGTAATGGTTTTCTCCGCCCGGGACATATTCTCGGCCCCCAGGTTTTGGCCCACGATGCTGCTGCCCCCCATGTTCAGGCCGAACAACGGCATAAAACCCATCTCCATCAGCCGAAGAACAATTCCGTAGGCCGCCACGGCTTCCACACCGTAAAAGGCGATCATTTTAAAGAGGATGAAATTGGCCAGGTTTCGGTTCAGGCCCTCCAGACCGTTGGGCAGTCCGATGGTCATAAGTCCCTTGTCGATGGTGGGGTCCAGCCGAAGCAGTCTTTTGGGTTTGATGCGGATATAGGTTCTGCCGGAAAGAAGCAGCCAAAAGGCCAGGAAAAATGCGGCGGTGGAGCTCAGGACGGTGGCAAGGGCGGCGCCGAACACCCCGAGGCCCAGACCGGGGAGGCTAAGGCCCAGGACGGAAATTTCATCAAACATAAACAGGGGGTCCAGAATAATATTAAGGCCCGCTGCCATAATCATGATGTATAACGGATTTTTTGAGTCTCCCACACAGCGCATGGCCGTATTCACCGTATAGGAGGAAAACATTACGGGCAAAAAGAAAGTGCGTATGTAACCATAGCTGAGGGCGGCTTCCCGGGTGGCGGGATCGTCGGTGAAGAAGCGGATCAAAGGTTCGAGCATCAAAACCATCAGGAGCCCTGCGCAAAGGGCCACAATTCCCTTGAAAACAATGGTTTGTTCAATGATTTTAGCGGTCTGGTCATAATTTTTATCCCCGTAACTCTGGGAAATCATGGAAATGGAGCTGGTACCGATGATGTCATTGAAAATGTAGACTATGGCAAAAATGGTTCCGTAGATGGTTACGCCGGCGATGGCCTCCGGGGAAATCATACCGATGTAAATCATATCCACAATACTGAAAAAAGTTTGGGCGAAAAATCCGAACATGGTGGGAAGGGCCATGGATAGCAAGTTTCCATAGACCGGCCCCCGGGTTAAATCTCTGTTGCGGGGTTTCGTTTCCATAAGCACCTCGTATTTTCTTTTATTTTTATTTTACCATGATTTTCTCTGAAAGGGGATGGATTTTCCTTTCCAGGGATGGGCGGCGGGTTTTTGAAATAAATTAATAAAACCGGAACACCGGGGTATATAATAGATAAAGACTTTTAAACCAGTACAGGGAGGGGTAGCCCATGAAATCCTTTAAAAGCATTAAAGGGGTGCAGGCATTTATTCAGGAACAGGAAATTAAAATGGTGGATTTTAAGGTGGTGGATAGGAAAGGGCGCTGGAATCATATTACCATACCGCCGGAAGGATTGAATGAAGAGGTGATGACCGAAGGCATCGGATTTGACGGTTCCAGCTATGGTTTTTTAACCGTGGAAAAATCCGATATGGTTTTAATTCCCGACCTTACTACGGGTTTCATTGATCCCTTTAGGGAAATGCGAACCCTGGTGTTCATCGCCGATATATACCGGCTAGAAGGGGATGAACGGGTGCGTTTTGAAGATGACCCCCGCTACGTTGCAAAGAAGGGGGAAGCCTATTTGGTGGAACAGGGCATCGGGGATCAGGTCCTATTCGGTCCGGAATTCGAGTTTTATGTACTGGATCATATCTCCTATCAAATCAAGAACCACCATATGGAAGTGAAAATTGACGCTGGACAGGCAGAGTGGAATACGGAGAAATCCGATGAAAATAATCCGGGGCATCAGGTCGGAAAAAACGGAGGCTATCATGTGGACGCCCCCTTTGATTCCAGTTATGATTTTCGCAACGAAACCGTGGACTTGTTAGGGGCCTACGGAGTGCCGGTGAAATATCATCACTCGGAAAACGGCGGTCCCGGACAGGTGGAGATCGAGGTGGAGTTTGCCTCCCTGCTGGAAATGGCAGACCGCACCCAAAAACTAAAGTATATTCTGCGGAACAACGGGGTGAAAAACCGACGGACCATCACCTTTATGCCCAAGCCTTTCAGCGATGAATGCGGAAACGGTCTGCACATTCATATGCAGCTGTTCAACCAGGGAAAGCCCCTGTTCTACCATAAGGGAGGTTATAGCGATTTAAGCAGCACCGCCCTGTATGCCATCGGCGGTATTCTAAAGCATGCCCCGGCATTAATGGCCTTTACCAACCCCAGTACCAACTCTTATAAACGCCTGGTTCCCGGATTTGAAGCCCCGGTAAGCATTTGTTACGGCACCGCCAATCGAAGCGCCGTGATTCGAATCCCCGGTTATGCCACAAATCCAAAAAGCAAACGCTTCGAGCTCCGGTCCCCCGACGGCACGGCCAATCCTTATTTCGCCTATACGGCGATGCTCCTTGCGGCGGTGGATGGGATCGAAAACCGCATCGACCCGGAAAAAGAGGGCTACGGCCCCTATGATGTGAATGTGTATGAACTGAAGGAAGAGGAAAGGGAAAGGGTGAAAAGCCTGCCCAGGGATCTCCTAGAGGCCTGCGACGCCTTGGAAAGGGATCATCAATTTCTGTTAAAGGGGGATGTCTTTACAAAGAATCTGATTGAAAACCAAATAAAAGGACTGAGGGAAGAGCATCATCAGATCCATAAACTTCCCCATCCCGAGGAATTTCGAAGATATTATAATCTCTAGTTTTTTTGGGAAGCCCTCCTTGTGTAATACGATGGATATCTAACCGGGGACTAAAGCAAAACAAAAGAAGGATCTCACTCCCCGTCGGTAATAAATGGCACAAAGGCAAAGCCGGGATGGTATTTCTTTTGGTAATCCTTCGGCCCCTGTTTCTCCACTAGTACCAGGTTGCCTCGCCGGTCTTGAAGGGGAACCACCAGTTTTCCTCCCACCCGGAGCTGAGAGAGGAGGGCCGGGGGAATTTCCCGGGCCCCGGCGCTGATAAGGATCCGGTCAAAGGGGGCTTCCGGGGGCAGGCCCTTGGCCGCATTGCCCTGAAGAAAAATCCCGTTTTCATAGGGGGCATGCTTAAAGTTTTCCTCTCCGAAGGCCTTTAAGGAAGGGACGAGCTCCATGGCGATGACTTTTCCCTTAGGCCCCAAAAGGTGGGAGAGGAGGGCGGTGGTCCAACCGGAGCCGGAACCGGCATCCAGAACCTTATGACCTTTGCCGGCCTGGAGAAGCTCGAGCATATAAACCACCGTGGAGGGCTGAGAAATGGTCTGGCCTTCTCCGATGGGTAAGGGCCGGTCGTAATAGGCATAATCACTGTATTTGGGCAAAACAAAATTTTTCCGATCCACCGCCAGCAGGGCTTTTTTAATGGCGGGGGATTTTAAAATCCCCGCGGCTTCGATTTTTTGAACCAGTAACGCATTCGGATCCATTTTCCATAACCTCCTTTAGTGTAAGCCGGAGCCTTTTCAGGGGCACCGGATCTTTGTTTTCTTTGTTAATATTAGTATACCGTGATACACTGAA
>CAZTIJ010000193.1:0-4407 GCA_964613365.1 uncultured Clostridiaceae bacterium
CTGGAATAATATCCTTCCATTAAAAATTGGGCGGGAATATCGATTCCCACGGCACAGGGAGCGCAGTAACCGCATCGCCGACAGAATCGATTGCCCAGTTTATGTTGGATCTCTTCGATCTTCTCTTGCTCTTCGCCGGTTAATCCATAATCCCTTGCAGGGACCCTGGCATTTTCCCGTACCTGTTCCACGGAGTCCATTCCCGGGATGATCACCGAGATGTTGGGATTGTTAAGGATGTATTTCATCGCCAGGGTCCCGTCATCCAAGGCGCCACCTGCCAGGGGCTTCATCACAATGACCCCAACCCCTTCTTTCCTGGCTTTTTCGAAAACTTTTTCTCCCTGACTCTCCACGATATTATAGGGGAACTGAATACTTACAAACTTTTTGCTATCCACCGCCCGTTCCGCCATATCCACATCATGGCCGGTAAAGCCGATGGCTTTGATCTTCCCTGATTCTTTGGCTTCCAGCAGGGCTTTATAGGCTCCCTCTTTTCCCATGATCTCTTCGTACTCTTTTATTTTCCGAACATTATGAACCTGGTACAAATCGATACATCGGGTTTGAAGATTTGTCAAACTGGTTTCAATATCCCTTTTCATTCCCTGATAATCCCTTGCCATGGACTTGGTTGCAAGAAACCATTCATCCCGGTTCCCTTCAATGGCTTTTCCGATAACCCTTTCGCTTTTTCCGTAGCCCCGGGCGGTATCAATAAAATTGATCCCCGAGTCCAAGCAGGCTTTAACCACGTCCACCCCCTCTTCATCGGTAACTCGCTGTATCGGTATTCCTCCAAAGCCGATAACCGAGCCTCCAAAATTCCACTTCCCCAGCATTCTTTTTTCCATATGCTCACTCCTATCGCCGTCATATTCAACCTTGAGAAACCGGACTTCCCGGCTTAATCCCCTATACTCCGGGATTGTGTTGAAAGTGATTCTTATTTTTCTTCCTCGTCCTCCACTTCTTCATAATCCACGTCCTTGACATTCCCGAAATCCTCCCGGGAATCTCCCTGGAAGGGGGACCCTTCCTCTTTGGAACTTCTTTTATTCCCAAAACCTCTATGGTCTTTATAGTAAAAGTTTACGCTGCCTTCTGTGATCATGGATTTGATTTTCCGTTTTATGGACTTTATCAGAAAGATCCTGGTAAGGGGAATGACCAAAAGGAAACCGAAGACATCGGTGAAAATTCCCGGGGTCAACAACAGCGCTCCCCCTACCAACACACAAAGGCCGTTGATCAGTTCGTCTCCGGGCATTTTCCCCATAGCCATGTCCCGTTTGATGTTTCCGATAATTTGCCTTCCTTCACTTTTTGCCAGAACCGCTCCCACAACTCCGGTGATAAAAACCAGCATAATGGTATTAAAAACCCCAATCTCATTTCCGATTTGTATTAGAATATACAACTCTACGATGGGGACCACTGTAAACAGCAAAATTAATCTTCCGAGCATTTTTTCACCTCTTGGGATTGATAGATTTTTTCCAGCAACTGATAAACCTCCCGGTAGGATTTTTTCAGATTCACCGGGCGCTTGCTCTTCCTATCCAAAAACACATGCTCCGTAAATCCTGTGGCCAGGAGTTCCTGTTCTTTTCTAAGGATCCGGTAGTGAAACTTGATTCTGCTGGCACGAAATGCCTCGATCCATACTTCCACAGTCAGATCATCGTCGTATAAAGCGGAGCTGATATACTTACAGTTCACTTCAATAACCGGCAGAAAAATCCCCAGCCTTTCCATCTCCCCATAACTGATGCCCTGTTCTTTTAAAAACGAGGTCCTTGCCACTTCAAACCAGGGGAAATAATTGGAATGATAAATAATTCCCATCTGGTCCGTTTCACTGTATCTCGGTCGGATATTGGTTGTATGAAAATTCATGGTATTCCTCCTTATCCTCAGGCCTTTATAGAACTTTACTCTTCCCGCTATAAATCAAGCCGGTTTTTCCATCCACGGTAATAATGTCTCCGGTGTTCAATTTTCCGGTGGCATCCTCTACTCCCACCACGGTGGTTTTGTGAAGGTTCAGACCGACGATTGCCGCATGGCTGGTAAGTCCCCCCTCTTCCACCACAACGGCGCCGGCCCGTTCCATAGCCTCCATGAAGCCCCGATTGGTGGCATAGGAAACCAAAATATCCCCCGCTTCAACATTCCGTAAGTCTTCATTGTCCTCTACAATCACTGCCCGGCCGGTAACCGACTGTTTTCCGATTCCCTTACCGGATAGTAAAATGTCACTGGCCACATGGACTTTTATCAGATTGGTGGTGCCCGATACTCCTACGGGAACCCCTGCGGTGATTACCACCAGATCCCCTGCTTCAATGCGATTTTCCTTCAAGGCTCCCATAACCGACAGGTTGATGATATCGTCGGTGCCTTCCAAATCGTCCATCAGCATGCTGTAAACCCCCCAGCTGAGACTCAACTGTCTTCGCACATGGTCCTTTGTGGTGGCGGCAATAATGCTTGAGCTGGGTCGGAACTTCGATACCATTCTGGCGGTATGCCCTGAGGAAGTGGCGGTAATGATCGCCGCAGCCCCTAGATCCATGGCGGTGGTACAGGTGGCATAGCTGATGGCATCGGTTACGGAGGGAGAGGTTTCTGAACCTCTTTCCCTCAGTTTTTTACCATAGTTGATCGAATCCTCCGTTCGAAGAGCGATATTGGCCATGGTCATAACCGCTTCCTCGGGATACTTTCCTGCAGCGGTTTCCCCTGATAACATAATGGCATCACTGCCGTCGAATATGGCGTTGGAAACATCGGTTACCTCCGCCCGGGTGGGTCGCGGGTTTCGAATCATGGAGTCCAGCATCTGGGTTGCGGTGATGACCGGTTTTCCCACGGCGTTACACCTTCGGATCATGTCCTTTTGAATCAGGGCAATTTCTTCCGTGGGAACTTCCACTCCCAGGTCTCCCCTGGCCACCATAATTCCGTCGGAGACTTCAATGATCTCGTCTAAATTGTCTACCCCTTCCTGGTTTTCGATCTTCGGAATAATTTGGATTGTCTCTCCCTGGTTTTCTTCCAAAATCCTCTTGATTTCCAGTACATCCTCGGCCTTTCTGACAAAGGATGCCGCTATAAAATCCACACCCATTTTGATCCCGAATTTGATGTCTTCAATATCCTTTTCCGTAAGGGCGGGGAGATTGGTTTTTACCCCGGGGAGATTCACCCCTTTGTGGTTCTTGATCTCTCCCTGATTTTCCACGGTACACTGAATATCCGTATCATTTATAAATTCTTCTACCTTTAAGGATACCAGTCCGTCATCGATCAGGATTTTATCTCCGATTTTCAAGTCTTCCACGATGCCTTCATAGGAAACCGAGGCCATGGTTTCGTCTCCGAGCACATCCCTTGTGGTAATAACATAGGGATCTCCTTCCTTAAGCTCCACCTTATCCACGTTGAACTTCCCCGTGCGTATTTCCGGCCCCTTGGTATCCAGCATAATGGCCAGGGGCACCTCCAGATCCTCCCGGACTCTTTTGATTTCTTCGATTCTTGCCTGATGCTCTTCCTGGTTTCCATGGGAGAAGTTCAACCGTGCCACGTTCATACCATTTTCCACCAGGTTTCTTAATACCTCATAGGACTCACTTGCCGGGCCTATGGTACACACTACTTTTGTTTTTTTCATCCCTGCACCTCCATTTTATTTATTCAATTGATCCTTCTTTTCTTTCCATGATTCTTTTGCGGTGTTCCCTTTTTCTTATTTCGAAAGAATATCCGCTAAATCATAGGTTTCCTTTTCAATCCTATTCTCCACTGCCAAGGCTTCCTTAATAGGCATGGAAATCACCTTCGTTCCTTTCATACCCACGGCCATGCCTTCCTTGCCTTCCAACAGTAACTCCACGGCCTTGGCTCCCATCTGGCTTGCCATAACCCGGTCCTTTCCTGTAGGGGTCCCTCCCCGTTGAATATGGCCGAGGATGGTGGCCCGGGTCTCGATGCCGGTTTTTTCCTGGATTCGTTTTCCCAGGTCGATGGCATTTCCTGCCCCTTCCGCCAGGACGATTAAGCTATGTAGCTTTCCTCGGTTTCTTCCCTGAAGCAGTTTGTTGCATACCCGGTCGATATCAAAGGGCACCTCGGGGACAATGATGCTCTCCGCTCCTCCTGCCAGCCCCGCATGAAGGGCCAGATCTCCGCAGTCTCTGCCCATCACCTCAATGATATTGGCCCGACCGTGGGAGGTGGAGGTGTCCCGGATTTTTCCGATGGCGTCCAAAGCCGTATTTACGGCGGTATCAAAGCCGATGGTATATTCGGTATAGTCCAAATCGTTATCGATGGTACCGGGCAGTGTCATGGTGGGAACCCCGTTTTCCGAAAGCACCTGGGCTCCCCGGAAAGATC
>CAZTIJ010000194.1:0-4396 GCA_964613365.1 uncultured Clostridiaceae bacterium
TCTAACCCTATGCTCTTCTCTCCAAAAACTTTCCAGTTCATTTTTGACGATCATACCCTTAGGATGGAAGAAAGGGAAACCTGGCCCCTCCTCTCGAAGACTGAAAAGATCCATTTCCTTTCCAATTTTACGGTGATCTCGTTTTTTTGCTTCTTCTAAACGCTGAAGGTAGGTTTCCAAATCCTTTTTCTTCTCAAAGGAAGTCCCATAGATCCGTTGAAGCATCTTATTGTTCTCGTCACCTCGCCAGTAGGCACCGGCAACACTTAGTAGCTTGATAGCTTTTACTTTCCCCGTATTGGGTAAATGAGGCCCTGCACAAAGATCTGAGAATTCACCCTGTTTATAAAATGAAATTTCTTCGCCCTCTTCCAGTCCTTCAATTAATTCTACCTTATATTCTTCTCCCTGGGCTTTAACGTATTCAATGGCTTGTTTCTTTGGTAGGGTGAATCGTTCCACCTCTAGTTTTTCCTTAACGATTTTTTTCATTTCTTTTTCAATGGTTTCTAGGTCTTCAGGTGTTATTTTATGATCTACATCAATATCATAATAAAAACCATGTTCAATTGCCGGGCCTATGGCCAGCTTTGCATCGGGAAAAATTCGTTTAATTGCTTGTGCCAGCACATGAGCGCTTGTGTGCCAGAAAAACTCTTTTCCCTCTTCATCGTCAAACTTTAAAAACTCCAGTGAGCCATCCTCCGGAATTTCGCTTTTCAGATCCAACAACCTATCGTTTAATTTCGCCCCCACGATATTTCGTGCCAGTCCTTCACTAATATCCTTGGCGACATCGATTACTTTCGTTCCTTTATCTATTACCTTTTCTGTGCCGTCCTTTAACGTGATCTTTATCGTTTCCACTTGAAACCCTCCTTTAAATTTCTAATAAGATTTCCAATCAAAAAAACCTCATCCTGATCATAGGACGAGGTTGCACCCGTGGTTCCACCTAAATAGATTTTACAATCCACTCAACAGCTGTAACGTAGCTATCGTCTTTTCATTTGAAAAAGAAACTCCAGGGTGGTATTCGGTAAGGGGTGTATAAAACACTTTCAGCCTAGGGTGTTTTTTCTCTTAATACATTGCCGCTACCTACTCTTCCCTTTCTTCGTCGATAATTTGCTTATATAGTATTAATTTGTAATTATAAAACTTTTACTAGCTTTTGTCAATAGAAGGTTTTGCTGAAAAGTGATTATACAATTGTATCTGAGCTTCACTAAATATATTTTCCACAAATTAAAGCATCAGCACCACTGTTCCTTGCAATAAGCCTATGATAAATCCAAGCAGTCCCCCTAGTATTTCAATATGTTTCAGTTCTTTTTTTGCAACTTCCTGTACAATGGTTTCCAATTTATAGATAGGAAAACGATTAATCTTCTCTTCAATCAAAGTAGCCAGGCGCAAATTTTGGTTGGCATTACGGCTCATATTATCAATCAGCTCTAATATCATATTCTCCCCTTCTTCTTCCACAAGGTCATCGATATAGGTATGAATTTTTTCCTTCATTCCCCTCGGCAGAAACGCCGGCATTTTTTTCGCTGTAATATTTCGGAGTTTTGTTTTTATGATATCCATAACGCTTCCATCCCGCTGTTTTTCCAGGACTTCATCGATGATTTCCTCAATGGATATAAAATCATTCTCTATGGTTCTGCCAATGATTTTGGCTATTTCTTTTTTCCGTTTTGGGATCAGCCCTTGAATTTCCAGATTCACCACCGGAATCCGATAAGACCTTAGCGGTCGAAACAACAGTTTAACCGCCAAACGGTTTGTCCCCCAGCCTATGAACGCTCCAATTGTGGCTAGTGCTAAAAGGTATATAAGATTCATGCCCTTTGCTCCTTTTTAATCACTGTTTTTATCAATATTGATTGCTTCTTTCACGAGAGATCGTAAATCTTCTTCGCTGAATTGATATTTCTTGTTGCAAAAATGGCATTGTAACTCCGCCCCATGATCTTCTTGAATTAAGCTGAGGATTTCTTTTTGCCCAAGGCTGATCATAGCTTTTTCAAATCGGTCTCTATTGCAGTCGCAGTGGTAATCCACTTCATATTCTTCTAAGACTTTAGGGTTTAATCCTTCCAACAGCTGCGTCATAATCTCTTTTTCATCTCGACTGTTTTCGATAAGTTTTGAAATGGACCCCGCTTCTTTCACCCGCTCTTCTAAAATGAAAGCCACATTTTCATCGGTGTTGGGTAGAATTTGTAAAATAAACCCGCCTGCACTTTTTATGGTGTAATCTTTATCGATGATTACTCCTAGACCAACCGCTGAGGGTTGCTGTTCGGAGTACATAAAATAGGATGCCAGATCCTCTCCGATCTCTCCGCTGACTAAGGGATAGTTACCAATGTATGGATTTTTAAGTCCCAAGTCTTTTATTATTGTGATTTCTCCGTCTTTACCCACAGCTCCACCAACATTCAGTTTTCCAGGAGTTGAGGACTCCACCATCACTTGAGGGTTTGTTACGTAACCCTTTACATTTCCGGATGAATCACTGGTTGCAATGATGGTTCCTATAAGTCCTTGACCATCGATTCGCGTTGTGATTTTGTGCTGCTCTCCCTTTAACATCACCCCTAAAATGCTTGTTGCCGTCAACACTCGTCCTAGGGCGGCAGTGGCCACCGGTGAAGTTTGATGAGTATCCTTAGCTTTTTCAACAAGGCTTGTGGTATTGGCGATGAATACCCTTATTTGTCCGTCGAGGGCAGTGCCTCTTAAAATTTTACTTTTCACTTGTCTTCCTCCTATTATTTCAATTTATCTATTAGTTACATCTAAAAAGACAGATTGGTATTCCAATCTGTCTTGGTTAATGGCATTATACGCTTTTAAGCAACTTGAAATTATTCTTCGGAATCGGCCTTAACAACGTTGGTTGCTTGAGGTCCTTTGTCTCCTTCAACAATTTCAAATTCAACTGTTTGTCCCTCTTCTAAAGTTTTAAAGCCTTCCATTTCGATGGCTGAAAAATGTACAAATACATCGTCACCATCTTCTCTTGTGATAAATCCGTAACCTTTCTCTGCATTAAACCATTTTACTGTTCCTTTTTCCATGTTAATATACCTCCTAAATAAATACTGTTATAATGATTATAAATCATAGTACAAATTATACTATAAGCGTAGGTTTTCTGTCAACGGGGTTATTCGAGTTTTTCACAAACAAAAAATATCCGTTGACTGTCGTCTCTGGCCGGCCATCCTGTAAGTTCATGGTACATATCCACCTTTGAAAATCCGATGCTCAGCAATAATGACTCCAAGATGTCCCGCCGATGGGCTTTTTGCACATGGAATTCCTTGTGTTTTTCATAAAAACCCTCTTTATTCAACTCAAAAAAAGTAAGATCCATTTCTACGATTTCTAACTTTTCATTAAATTGATTTTCCCATAAATAAGTGATATTACCTAAATCCTCGCCATAGGTGTTGTCACCGAGGATTTCTTTTAATTTATAAAAGGAACTGATATCAAAAATAAAGATTCCTTCTTTTTTAAGTAAAGAATATACTTTTCGAAAAAAACGCTCTAGATCCTTGGGATCCAGAATATAGTTTACGCCGTCGCAAAGGCACAAAATTCCATCATAATCCCTCTCTAATTCTAAATTCAGCATATCCTGTTGAAAAAATTCCTGCTTCAGGTTTAACTCCATAGACTTTTGTTGGGCTTGACTCAGCATTTCTATAGACCGATCCACCGCGGTGATATCGTACCCCCTTTGCCCTAAAGGAATGGTTATATTTCCTGTTCCACAGGCTAATTCAAGGATTTTACTTTCTTGGGGATTGCCCTTTTTGGGAATGAATTTTTCAATAAAATCAACCCAAGTTGTATAATCAACATCCTCCATCAGATGATCATAAACCCCTGCTAAATATTCATACTCCATAAAATCCCCCATTTTTTACGATAGAAATCCTGCGTTCGCAACTACTTGGTAAAGTTGAAATCCGGTAAATACTATAAACATTATAAAAATCGGAATAATCGGCCAAAATTCTTTTAACTGATAATTTTTCATCTCCCACGCATCCCTCTCTAAATTTTCCCCTTCCGAAAGGGTTCCCCCCTCTTCTTTCTGATACAACAGGGGGTCTTGGTGATGATAAATTCGTCGAAGATGTCTTAGGATTAATAAAGCGCCAAAACCGGCACCTAAAGCGATGAAACCGAAAAGGCCTATGGCCATAAGAAGTTCGAAGGAGCTGATCATTTCCGTTCCCACTCCGTCTCCTGCCTCGGCTAATATGTCCTGGGTATATTATTGCATACGATTCACCAAAAACCCTAAGGTCACAGCAAATGCGTTATTTGTAATATGACCAATGACACCCGCCCATATAGAGTTGGTCAG
>CAZTIJ010000195.1:0-4360 GCA_964613365.1 uncultured Clostridiaceae bacterium
ACTTCATAGACCATTAATGCCGATACCGGCTGCCCTGGGAGACCAAAGACCGCCTTTTTTCCGACCTTACCGATAATCGTAGGCTTCCCCGGTTTCATGGATACCCCGTGGACAAAAACTCCGGGGTCTCCCAGGGCGTTAATCACCTCTTTGGTATAGTCCTTTTCCCCCATGGAGCTGCCTCCGGAAATCAATACCAGATCACATTTTTTTAAAAACGCTTTCAGTACCTCCTGCAACTCCCGGCGCTGATCGGGTACCACGGCGGTTTCTTGCAGAGTAAATCCATCTCGTTCCAGGGCGGCCCCCAGACTGTAACGGTTCATATCCCGAACCTCTCCAAGGCCGGGCAGCTGTTGAATGTCCACAATCTCGTCCCCGGTGGAAATCAGTCCAACGGAAATTTTTTGATAGACCCGGACCTCTCCGACACCAAGGCCTGCCAACAAACCGATATCCTGGGTGCGAAGCCGTTCACCCTTGGTAAAGACTACGGCTCCCGCTTGAATATCCTCTCCTTTTTGTAGAATGTTTTCCTGATCCGAAACGCTTTTTAGGACTCCGATGGTGTTTTCATCAAAGAGTTCCGTATGCTCAATCATCACCACGGCATTGACCCCTTTGGGAACCATCCCACCCGTAGGAATATAAGCACATTCCCCCGGACCAATTTCCCCCGGAGCTTCCTTGCCCATCTCCACTGAAAATTTCTTTTGCAAATATGCAGGTAACCCCTCACCGGCCCCTAATGTGTCGGAAGAACAAACCCCGTAACCGTCCACGGTGGAGCGGTGAAATTCCGGGATGTTCTCAAAGGAGATTACATCCTGGGCCAACACCCGGTCTCGGGCATCCCTGAGGGGTATCCTTTCGGTTTTTAAAGGAAAATCCTGAAACCCTTCCTTGATTTTTTTTTGAACCTGTTCTACGGTGTAGGTACTAAGTAATTCCATATAAACCTCCCTGTGCTACCTATTTATTATAATTTCCCTGTCATATGAGACCTTTTATAAAGTTTCCATGTCCTCAGGCATAGGGGCCTCCACTTGAATTTTTTTTCGGTATCGGGGTTGATAAAATTCCAGACCGAAGGCATGTAGTGCCTGTCTTGGAAAACGCTCTTCCCTTTCATCGCCATATAGGGTGTCCCCGATGATCGGATGGCCTATAAATCCTAAGTGTACCCGGATTTGATGGGTTCTTCCGGTATACAGTCGCACTTTTAAAAGACTTCTATTTTCTTTGCGACAGACCACTTGATAGCCGGTTTTTGAAGGCTGCCCTCGAGAATCGATGATTCGTCGACCGCCGCTGTCCTCGGGGTTATAAATCGGCTCCCGGATCTCCCCTTGATCTTTTTTCACCCTTCCGTGTACCCATGTGAGATAGGTTTTGATCACTTGATCCTCTTGCATCTGTTTCATTAAATCAAAATGGGCGAAGGGGTTTTTTGCCACTACTATCAAGCCTGAGGTATTCATATCCAATCGATTAACAAAACGAACCTTCATCGGTAATCCGATTCGTCGAAAATACTCCACCACACCGTTGATCAGGGTATCTTTGTGATGCCCCTGGGTAGGATGAGTCACAATACCGGGCTTTTTATTGATCACCAACAGGTCCAGATCCTCATAGGCAATTTCCAAATTCATGGAAACCCCGGGATAATCATTGGGGTCCTCTTCAAAATTCATTTCAATTTCATCCCCTCGATAGATCCGGGTATGATAAGGAGCATAGGCTCCGTTCATCAATATTTGACGCCGTTTTTTCATCTTGCTGAGCAGTCTGCTGGAAATCCCGTAACGGTCCCTTAAAAAATCCTTCAGGATGCCGCCTTCTTCGGAGATTTCCACAATATGGGTAATGGTAGTAGCGCTTTGTTTGTTGGGATCCAGCATATGAGTCCTCCAATATATTTATTATCTTATTATCGTCTTTCATTATTATAATATGAATTTCTGCGATAAACAACCAATTCCCTGAGAGGCCAGGGAAAAAGGGGAAATCCTTGTTATGAATTTTGTAATCCTCCGGAGTTTTTATTGTTAATATTTCTTAAAAAGGGTATACTTTTAGGTAATAAGGATCTATGGAATAAGGAGTGATTCATTATCGGAAATAAAAAATTAGTAAACATTGTATACAATGAACTCCAGTTTTCTCAGGAAACTGCCAAATATTTGCGAAAAAAGTTACAGGATATGGACTTTACCATCGCCGAGGATTTTGATGAGAATGCGGATCTGGTTATCTGTGTGGGCGGTGACGGTTCCTTCTTAAAAGCCCTCCACGATTATGACTTCCCCAGCATCCCCATTATCGGTATCAATACCGGTCATTTGGGATTTTTGGCGGAAGTGGACCCCGACGGCATTGACTACTTCCTTGAGCGGTATCAACGGGGAGAATATACCACAGAGGTCTCCCATCCCGTGGAAGCCTCCATTTGTACAAGGAACAGCTGCATCAGAAAAATGGGAGTCAACGAAATTGTCATCAAAGGTGATAAGTCCCGGACCATTCACCTGGATATTTCTGTGGATGATCAGCTTTTACAGCGCTTCAGCGGTGATGGCATTCTGATATCCTCCGCTCTGGGAAGTACGGCTTATAATTATTCCATCGGAGGCAGTATCGTCGATCCACGGCTAAGCGTACTGCAGATTACCCCTTTGGCACCGATTAATACCAATGCCTATCGGTCCTTTACCTCCAGTGTCATCCTTCCTCCCGATGCCCGGATAAAAATCAGTCCCGAGTATCGCTTTGAGGACAATATCGTGATTGTTTGCGACGGTGTAGAGCATCGTTACAGCAAAATTACCGAAGTGGATATTCGCATCGCCGAGGAAGCCATTGAAATGATCCGCTTAGAAAAAGGTAACTTTTGGAATAAAGTGATTGACAAGTTTTTATAATTTCTATGATCCTAACTTAGGAGGTCATTTTCATGCCCCGATCCGAAATTTATGCCATCGCCCTATGTGAAGAAAAATGCAACGGCTGTACCAACTGTATTCGTGTATGTCCCACAGAGGCGATACGAGTGAAGAACCAAAAAGCAAAGATTATCAAAAAAAGATGCATCAACTGCGGTCAATGTATTTCCGTCTGTCCACATAATGCCCTTGCCGGGATCAGTGATAAACTGGAGGCCATCGAAGCCTTTTCCTATAAAATCGCTTTGGTGGATCCTGTTCTTTATGCCCAGTTTAACGAGGACACCTTGAACCCGGAGGATGTGTTGGATAAAATCCGCCGACTGGGCTTTGACTTGGTCTATGAGGTGAGTAGAAGTGCTCCGATCATTACAGAGTTTACCAAAAAGTTCATGGAAGAAACTTCCCATTTACCGGTGATTTCATCTTCTTGTCCGGCGATTTTACGAACCATTCAAATTCGTTTCCCGGATCTGATCGATCATATCCTGCCTATGGATTCTCCCGCGGAAATTTCTGCAGACCTGGCTAAGGAACAGTTGGCAGAGAAGGAAAACATTCCAAAGGAGGAAATCGGCGCCTTTTATATCTCCACCTGCCCCGCCCGCTCCTATAGTTTTAAAAATCCCATCGGCCGGGAATCCTCCAACGTGGACGGCACCCTTTCCATTAAAGATGTTTTCCTAAAAATCAGCGCCATGAAGGATGAAGCTGAAAACCGAAAGGAACAGGACTCTGCCAACACCCACTTTTATCCCCATGGAAAAGCCATCGGATGGGCACGATTGGGGGGACAGAGCCAAGCCCTATCCATTAAAGAGTTTCTCGCCGTGGATGGAATCGAAAATGTGATTAGCATCTTAGAAGAGGTGGAGGACGATAAACTGCAGCATCTTTCTTTTTTAGAATGCCAAGCCTGTACCAACGGCTGCGTGGGAGGAAATTTTTCCATTGAGAACTCCTTTGTGGCCCGAAATCGGATACGGATCCTGGCAGAAAAACACCATTCCTATGAACCGAAATCGGATACGGAGAATTATGATCGCTTTAAAATTCAAAAGGAAATTCACCCCTTTGAGGTTTCTTCCCTGGACGAGAACCTTTCTGAAGCCTTGATGAAAATGGAGAAAATCAATAAGGTCCTGGAAACCCTACCAAACATTGATTGCGGAGCCTGTGGATCCCCTTCCTGTCGTTCCTTAGCCGAGGACATTGTGATGGGGTATGCTTCCCGGGAAGACTGTGTTGTGTTGTTGAAGAAAAAAGAATAGTTTTTACTTGAAAGTTTTGGGTAAGAACTCAGTAGTATGGAATTTTTCTGTTTTTTTACATTTTACATTCATTTTACTTACACTTAGGAGGGAAGGTTTATGGCAAAGAAGAAATCCTTTTTTATGAAACAGGCCATGATGAGA
>CAZTIJ010000196.1:0-4353 GCA_964613365.1 uncultured Clostridiaceae bacterium
TAAGAAGAAATCCTGCATCACCGTATCGATAGGGGCAAAGTAAGAGGAACCGCCCTCTACCGGTAGTCGGGCAGCGATAAACTCCGAAAGCCCTACAAAGATCACATCGAAGCTTCTGGTAAAATCCAATAAATGTCGAAGTACCGGAAGTACCCGAAGATCAGGAATAGAGGATGCGATGTAGATAAATCCCAAAACACCGATAACGGTTAACCAAGCAACTTTTTTCATGATTTACCCCCTAGTAATAAGTCTTATCTATTTTTCATATTGCTCCTTTATTATACTATATTGAAGGGATAAACCAAAGAGGATAAAACCGGGGGAAGAGGGTATTTACTAGAGAAAGTAAGAAACTCTTCCGTCTTCTTTGGGTGCCATAGGGTTATTTTTTAAGCTTGAAAAATGCAAAAGTTTATGCTAAATTATATATATGTTGTATGCACAGCGTTCGGAAGGCACTATATATAGGTTTGCTGATTGTTTTACATATCGAGGCTTCCATGATAAAATGATCAGTTCGTAGAAGAAATAATATTTAAATCAATAATGGGTATTACAAACGAAAGGGGTAGTAGCGATGTTAAGAGTTGAAAAACGGAACGGAAAAATTGTAGATTTTGAAGCAGAGAAGATCACCACGGCGGTTAAAAAGGCTATGAATGAAACGGAAGACGGTGTGGATGAAGCTTTAGCGAAATCCATCGGAGAAGAGGCCATCGAAGCTTTCAGTGAAAAAGATGTGGTAAATATTGAGGATATTCAGGACTACGTTGAAATTCAGTTGATGAAATCCAGACCGGAGGTAGCAAGAAAGTATATTGTTTACCGACAGGAACGGGCCATCCTAAGGGAGCAGGGGTGGAGCATGACCGATCTTCAGCGGGATATTTATGAAAAGAAATACCGCTATGATGCGGAGACCTTTGATGAATTCCTAGACCGGGTAGCGGTGGACAACGGGCCTGTGAAAAAGGGGATTAAAGATAAAAAGTTCATGCCCGCGGGAAGAATCTTAGTAGGTAGAGGGCTAGACAAGTTAGGTAGAAAAATCACCCTCAGTAACTGTTACGTAATGCCTAAGGTGGAAGACAATATTGAATCGATTTTCGATACGGCAAAGTACTTAGCACGAACCTATTCCTATGGAGGAGGGGTAGGACTGACCCTTTCTAATCTTCGACCGAAGGATGCAAAAGTGAATAATGCGGCGAACACCACCACAGGGGCCGTAAGCTTTATGGATTTATATTCCCTGGTCACGGGACTGATTGGTATGCGAGGACGAAGAGGGGCCCTGATGTTGAACCTGGATTGCGATCACCCGGATATAGAAGAGTTTATCAATGTGAAAAATGTTCAGGACAAAGTAACCTTCGCCAACATTTCCGTAAACGTAACCGATGAGTTTTTACAGGCGGTGCGGGATGATCGTGATTTTGAGTTGTACTTTAAGGTGGAGTCCTCCGGGGAGGAAATCCGAAAAGTAGTACGGGCGAAGGATCTTTTCAACAAGTTGGCTCATAATAACTGGAATATGGCGGAACCCGGAATTCTTTACAAGGACCGGATCGACTCCTGGCACTTAATGAGCGAAGATCCGGATTTCGAATTTGCCGGAGTAAACCCCTGTGCCGAAGAAACCCTACCGGCCTTTGGAAGCTGCAATCTTTCTTCCATCAACTTAAGTCAGTTTGTAAAGCACCCCTTTACCAAATACGCTAGATTCGAATTTGAGAAATTCGGGGAAATGGTCAGAAACGGTGTGGTATATCTAAATGAAATACTGGACGAAAACATGAATCTTCATCCCCTTGAACAGCAGCGGGAAATGTCCCGGGACCTTCGACAAATTGGTCTGGGCATTATGGGACTTGCGGACATGTTCATTAAGATGGGGGTTCGCTATGGAAGTAGTGAATCCATTTCCCTAATCCACCAAATCGGACGTATTATGATCAATGAAGCCTTGCGACAATCCGCATTGATGGCGGAGGCCGACGGACCATATCCCCGATTCAATAAAGAAGCCGTGCTGAAGTCCCCTTTCCTCCGGGAAAATGCCGATGAAGATGTTTTAGAATTGATCAAAGAGCATGGCCTAAGAAACTCCCAGCTGCTTACCATTCCACCTACTGGAAGTATTGCGACCTTGGTGGGTTGTAGTAATGGAGTGGAACCGATTTTCCAGGTATCCTACACGAGAAAGTCCGAGTCCTTGCACCATGAGGATACCTATTATAAAGTCTTTACACCTATTGTAAAAGAATATATGAATGCCAATAACCTTTCCTATGAGGATGATTTGCCGGACCATATAGTAACCACATCCAATCTTGATTATAAGGAGCGGATTGATGTACAGGCAACATGGCAGCAGTACATTGATGCCAGCATTTCCTCAACGGTGAACGTACCGAATGAATTTACCGTGGAACAGGTGGAAGATCTATACCTCTATGCTGGAGAGCAAGGACTGAAAGGAATTACCATCTACCGGGATGGATGCGCTCGTAGCGGAATTTTGATTACAGATCATAAAAAGGATAAGAAAACCCGTATTGAAGAATTACAGGAAGAAATCAATAGGTTAGCTGATGAGCAGGTAAAAGAAGACCCCGACACCTGCCCTATGTGCGGTGGTAAGTTGAACCGGTCGGGCGGATGCTCCGAATGCCAGGACTGCGGATACAGCCCCTGCTCCATTTAACCAAGGTTCCTAGACTGTAGGATCCGTTGGAAGAAACCTAGAAGAGAAGAATAAAAAAGTGTACCGGAGGGTCAGACCCTCTGGTACACTTTTTTTTCGGGTTTGTCTACTTTTTTTAAGGGGTATTCCCTTCCGGGATTTATAGGGAATCATATGATTTGGTCTTGAGTTTTTTCAACTCCAGCTCGATTAAGTGTGCTCTGGCATTGACTTGCTCAATTTTTTTCGGAATTTCATAGAAAACTTTGTACAGTAGAAATCCCAGCAATGTAAAAATCAGTAGTGAAATCAGCATAAAATCCCTCCTTTAATGTACTAATAGGATTGATAACCATGGATTTGGTAAAATAAGCATGGTTCTTTTGTACCCGGAATGTTACCGGAAACTCAGGATGTATCAAAAGTACCGAAACAAGTCTACCGTTTTTACATTAGGAAGAGGGGTAGATATATCATTAGGACAGAAACTACTATACCAATCGCCAATACCACGGTCAGTTTCAACTGATGGATGGTAAGTCGAGGCAGTACAATAAACAGGGAGGGAATGTGTATGGAGCGTAAAGTAAAAAAAGAAGTTACGGGATTTCGAACGAAGGACGGGGCAGGAGTTAGTCTGGTAAGGGTCTTGGGACCGGATACCATCAGTGAATACGACCCGATTCTAATGCTGGATTCCTTTGACAGTACCGACCCGAAAGATTATACTAAGGGCTTTCCCCTCCATCCCCATCGAGGGATTGAAACCATTAGCTACGTTTATCGAGGGCAGATGACCCATAGGGACAGTCTGGGAAATGAGGACACCATCGGAGACGGAGAAGTGCAGTGGATGACAGCGGGCTCCGGAATCATGCATGAAGAACGACTGCCGGCATCGGAACGGCTACTGGGGGTACAGCTTTGGCTAAACCTTCCGGAAAAGGACAAAATGATAGCTCCGGCCTATAACAGTATTAAGCGGAGCCAGATTCAGGAGATCCCTTTAGAGAAGGGAAAACTTCGCCTTTTAGCAGGAGAATATAAGGCGTATAAAGGCTACCAAAGTATGTATCTACCTCTGAACTACTATGACATTCATTTAGACCCCGGTGCCTCCCTAACCATCGATACGAAACAGGACCGGTCGATTATGCTTTTCACTCTTTTAGGAGAAGCTCTGGTCGGAGAGGAAAAAATTCAGGAAAAAACCGCGCTTAAGCTTACGGAAGGGGATCAGGTGCGGATTAGTGCTACGGATCAAAGAGCCCAGGTGCTTTATGTTAGCTCCACTTGGTTGAATGAGCCCGTAGCCTGGGGGGGACCGATTGTGATGAATACCAAAGAAGAACTGAATCAGGCCTTCCGTGACTTGGATTCGGGAACTTTCTTAAAAGAGGAAATTGATTACTAAGGACGCCTGTAATAATCAGGGGCAATCAGGAGGAAAGGATTATGGAACCGGAATTTCAAGAGGCATTACCCTTTTTCACCACGTTGAATAATAGGGAAAAGATAGAATTTCAACAACAAAGTGAGATCCTAATAGGGGATCCGGGTAAAGTGATTGTGGAGGCGGGAGTGGTCTGTCGAAAGGTGTATTTTGTTCTGGAGGGCAGTCTACGGGTCTTTCAACTGTCGGAAGAGGGAAGAGAAATGACCTT
>CAZTIJ010000197.1:0-4344 GCA_964613365.1 uncultured Clostridiaceae bacterium
AAAAGACCCACGGTTCCGTACTTCGGATTTAATAGCATGCCTCTATGATTCAGCAGGGGACAAGGGGACAGGTCCGTTGTCCCTTTCTTTTTGTCCCTGTCCATGTCTACTTTTTTCTTTACGCTCTATCTATCACACTTTTCGATATGCCAGTTACTCTTGCCAATTGTCTTAGGGTGACACCTTTTACAGATTTCACTTCTCTTATGATTTCATTTCTTTTATTTTTTTCTAACTGTTGCAACTCACTGATGTTCTTTAAACCGTACTGTAAAAAATAATTCCTGATTTCATCATCCGATATTTTAACTTTTTGTTCATACTCTAGGCACTGGTCATTATTATTTTCCTTTGTATATTTTGTAAATAATTCAATAGATTGATGATTGTTAGTGGAAAATCTATGTAACACAATTTCTGTATTTACAATTTTAGGTTTATCGATGTACTCATTATAACTACTCCATTTATAATCTTCTATTTCCTTTACAATTCCGGCCTTCAATGGATTTTGATGAATGTATCTTAATACACTCAACAAATATCCCTCATTTTCCACCACTTCACTTTTATACCGCTCTTGAAACAGATGTCCCGTTCGTTCATACTTATTGTTGTACCAATAAACATAGCTTCCGGATACTTTTTTTATTATTGTGGATATGCTATTTCCTGTTTCTTTAATGAGAAGATGAATATGATTATCCATCAAACAATAACCATAAACTTCACATATTTGTTGATTGGTATATCGTTCGATCGTCGCCAGTAACCTCCGCTTATCTTCCTCATCTTCAAAAATATTTTGTCGATTAATGCCTCTTACCATAATATGATAAATCCCACTCTCGCTCTTTTTACGCGGACTTCTTGGCATAATGATCACTCCTTGGGGTAATATCGACCATGGAAAACTTATAAGGAATGCAGGGACAATGAACCTGTCCCTATGTCCCTCCCTCTTTGATCATTCTTTAATTATAATCGTACCGATGATAATCTTCAGTTTATCCAAACAGTCCGGATCCCAAGGGTGCTCCTCTCTGGCCTTACGAATCAATAGTGCTTTTATATCCCCCAGCAACGGACTTCCCACATCCATTTCATCCACCATGCGGTTGACGACATTTAACTGATGAAGATAGTATATATAGCCCTCTTTCTCCTCATCGATAATGCCTTCCAACACTTTCAACACGTCATCCTTTTTCCGCAGTCGCATTTTCAGCTGGGTATACATCGCTAAATAGTCGTTACGGGTAGCGGTGATCCTGCCCTCCAGACGGTGAATTACCTCGTCCATCAACCCTTCCGCTTTTTTTATCTGTTGCATTTTATAATACAGCCGGGCCAGGGAATAATCCGCCCGATCATCTTCCGTAACTTTGCCCTGGTATCGAATCACCTGTTTGGATTTCAAATAAAAGGCCTCCGCCTCCCGGTAATTTTCCCGAAGCAGCTCATAGTTCCCTTTAGCGATCAGACACTTGGCCTTCATCCGGTTTCTCTCCGTTAACCGCTCCGCTTTTTTAAACATTCTGAGCCCGTCTTCATGCTTCTTTACATGAACGTAGATCCGCCCCAGATTGTAATAAATCTGATCCATATGGTGAATAAAATCGTCATCGGTCTTTTCCAGCCGCCGGATGATATAGGGGATTAATTCCTGCAGACGTTCCCGATCTTTTTTGGCTAGCAGTGCCAGGCCCAATTCCGACATGGTAAGGATCAATCCCGGCTGCCCCTCTTTTTTCTTTAAATAATCAATGACCAGATCAAAATAAGCGATGCTGCGGTCCAGATCGTTCAAGTTGTAATAATACAGCGCATAAACCCGACAGACATCAATATATTCCTTGATCATTTCTCTTTCAAAGCAAATTTTCTTTAATCGCTCCAATACCAGTACATCCGCTTTTTTGTTGTATTGCTCCTTATACAGCAGCAGTTTTCCCACATAATGCTTAATCTGATCTTCCTCTGTGATATACAGCTGATGAAAATCTTCCTCCAACGCCATGGTCAACTTCACCTTAAAGGCACCGGAGCCCAGGTTTTTGCTATACAGATACTGCTTAATGGAATCCCCGTAGAGATTGATTTTTTCCCCAAAAGCATCCAAACTTTCATAGTCCCTGAGAATCCGCTCAATGATCTGAGCCCCCGGGGTTTTAATTTGAATATCTTCAATTCCCAATTTATAAGCGGTTGTCATAGGTCTCCCTCTTTTCCTCAAGGATTGATTTGATTAAGAGTATCTTACCATAATGGCCTTCACAAATCCACTTTACCTTTCCCGCCCTTTCTTCGAAAAAATCCTGGCATCCACTAGGATCTTAGGATATAATGCTATGGGAGTCCACTAGCAAACCATATTTCGAAAGGAGGACACTTATGGACATAGTAAACAGTATTTTTTCCGTAAATATTGTGGTACTTATTCTGTTTTCCTATCAGCTTCTTCGCTGGATCAAAACCCGGTATCAAAAAAATCTTCTTCGAAAACATCATCTTCAGTCCTTTTCCCATAAAAGCTTTCTTAAATGGTTTACCCTGGGATTATTCCTTTTGGGACTGGGGATCAATTTTTACGGTTTTTTCGGTGTGGGAGAGGCCTTTCGGGATGTTCTCATCTTTCAACTTTACTTACTGCTGATTCTAATCGAGACCTGGGATTCCATCCATGTATATGACCAGGGAGTAATCGCCTCGGGAAAGTTTGTGCCCTGGGAAACGGTGCAACAGTTTAAGCAGGTGGAAAAGCACTCTTATATCCTGGAGGTAAAAAACAAACCCCTGGGGGTTGTAAACTTCGTGAAGGTCTGCGACGAAGAAGGACTTAAGGAAATCATCGAAGACAAGCTTTGTCAGGCAAAAACAAAAGAAAGCCGCTGAGGATTTTTCATCATCCCCGGGGCTTTCTTTGCTTCCCTTCGGCTATTAATAAGGCGGCGGCATTTCCACGGAGAGAATCAGCCAGTACCCCGCCACCACGGCGATTCCCAACAGTGAAATAATGATCCCCGGTCGTAGCTGCATTTGCATGGCCTTGGTTCCGTGTTTGGTCGTCAGCCGATATTCAATCAAGCCGAGGATCAGCCCCAGGGTCAAGGGGATCAGTGCATATACGGTGATAAAACCGATGCTGATAAAACCTCCCATACCAATAACCAAGGATAGATATCCCAGCACGTTCAGCGTCCTTTTCGAGACCTCTTTTTTCATTTTCCGTTCCTCCCCATGGTTCTTTAGGATTTTCCTTCGTGAAACCTTCGATGAAGCTCCCGGATCTCCCGGGAAAACTCCGGTGCCGGTCCCTCTACCACGGTGTCCCGAATAACCTCTTGTATCGGCAGACTACGAACCCGGGATTTCGGAACCCCCATTTCCTCCAACCAGGTAACCAACTGCTTCGAAGAACTTGCGTAAACAATCCTTCCCAACCCCACCAAACCATGGGCGGCGGCGCACATGGGGCAGTGTTCCCCGGAGGTGTACACCGTGGCCTTCCCCCGTTCCTCTAAAGACATGTTTTCTGCGGCCCAACGGGCCAGGGCAAACTCCGGGTGTCGGGTATGGTCCCCGCCGGAGATATGATTATGATCCTCTACAAGTACCTTGCCCTCCTTTGACACAAGCACCGAACCGAAGGGCTGATCCCCCTTCTCCACGGCGGTTCTCGCCAGTTCCACACACCGCTGTAGGTGTTTCAAATCCTTATTGGTAATCATGATTATCCCCTCCTTGATCATTTCCCTATGTATACCCAAAACAGCGGAAAATCCTTTTGTTGTGACACCCCAATCAAATCAAGTATACAGCCAAGCTTAGAAAAGCCAACCCGGCTACCATTTCCCCCACACCCAGGGTTTTGGAAAAGGACCGCTCCTCCGATGCCGCCGCTTCCTTTAGATCCTCTAGAAACTCCCGGCCCATGGGGATTTCCCCCAGCCTTTTGAAGGTAAGTACCTGGTGACTCCCCCCCGATAAGTGAGGCTCCACCGTGATTTTTCCTTTGCTGTGGGGAAAGGTGTATTTTCCCTTGCCTCCCGGTTCCCACTGCTTTTCATGGTCAATGTCGTATTGCTCCATCAGCCGGTCCAAAAGTTTTTGCACCGCTCCTTTATCCATGTTATGGATGTTAACTTTTCGGTGGGTAATTTCGTAAAAGGTTTTATAAATAATAGCTATCACCATGATCAACAGGGCGCCCATCAAAAATAGATTTTGCGTGGTCTCCACCCCATCCATCAGGTCCCTTTCCAACTGCATAAACAAGGGGTAGATCGTTGACACTCCCAACGCATGAATGCGTGGGATTCTTGGGTAGCTAACCGTCCTCAG
>CAZTIJ010000198.1:0-4305 GCA_964613365.1 uncultured Clostridiaceae bacterium
GATAGCATCAATAATATCCCTATTTATGGGAACTTTATGTACCTGCTTGGGATTCATCGGATTTCTCACCATTACATAGCCCTTTTGTGCCCGTTTTACAAACCAGTCAAAATAAAAGGCAGGGATGTCCGTCCTTCTACTTACACTAAGAATCATAGGATCCATCCTTTCCGCCCTCATACTATATATATGAAAGCTTAATATCCAATGTATTTTGCATAAATGGATTTTGCCGTCTCTTCACTTCTTGCATTCTTTATGATCGCCCGACCATCTTTAAAGACTTTCACCTCTACACCGTCGGCTTTAAAACTTAACAGATAAGGATTTTTACGGGTAGGGATATTTTTACGCTCTAAACGCTGCTGGATCTCTTGCAGGTGCATATCCCCGTGGCCCAGGTTGATCTGAATACTGTTCTGCCCACAAATATAGGTGGCTTCCGGCTTCTTATCCTTCAGATAGATATACTCCTCCTTGACACAACAGGGACAGTGTTCATTCTTTTGCTGAGGTATCTTCTTGAAGGTATTATCCCACAGATCCATGAATAACAAATCTTTTTCCACTTCCTCATTATAGCCTAACAGGACTTTTAATGCCTCATTGCTTTCCAGAGAAGCCACTACCCCGGTTAGGGTGTTTACTACTCCAGCAGTATCGCAGGTTGGCAGAGAACCGCTATCCGGAGGCTTTGGAATCATACATTGAAGACATCCCGATTTTTCCTCCGGGATAAAAACCTTCATCATGCCGGAAGACCCTAAAGCCCCTCCATAAATCCAAGGAAGGTGATGTTTAAATGCAACATCATTGATTAAAAAACGGGTTTTAAAATTATCGGTACAATCAACAATGCAATCCATGCCTTCAATAAAATCTTCGATGGTTCGACTATTTACCTCTTTTACAAGGCCCTCCACCGTAATATCACTATTGATCTTTCGAAGCTTTTTTTCCGCGGCTATTGCCTTGGGCATCTCTACTTCTAAATCCTCTTCATCAAACAATATCTGTCGATGGAGATTGGTAAGCTCCACATAATCCCGGTCCACTATTCGTATATATCCTACTCCCATTCGCACAAGATTGTTAGCTACCACCGTACCTAATGCGCCGCATCCGATAATTAGAACCTTTGAATCTTGCAAACGCTCCTGGCCTTTGTAGCCGATTTTTTCGTAGTTGATTTGTTTTTCATATCGTTCAAACATTATTACCCTCCTTCTATCTATTACTTGCTCCTATACCAATTGGGGGTACAGGTGTTGAAACCTTCGTAGGAAGCCAGGGTTTTCTCCGACAGTTTTTTTATTATGTCCACATCCCCGCCTTCATATTCCAGGGCCCAAGGCAGAGCCGCTAACTGGTTTACTGCAATATACAGCTTCAAAAGTTTGAAAAATTTAGTAGGCACCTCTTCTGGAAAATAACCATGGATCATTCCTGTGGCAAACTCCGTACTCACTTCCGCAGAAAAAGTTATTCGATTAAACTCCTCCCAAGGATCGCCAAAGTTAAACCGATTAAAATCGATGATCCCCAGTTCCCTCTTATCATTCAAAATCATATTTCCAATATGATAATCTCCATGCTGAAAACACTGAGGACGCCCTTTTAGTAATTCCCGATGTTTTTCGATGTAACCCAAGTAGGCTTCTTCCCCCTTTAACGCCTCTCCACATTCTTGATAGGCTATGATTTTGCGATCAATTTTTTCATTATAGCGTTTATCCCAAGGTCTTTGATCATTGGGAGCTTCATAAGAGTGAAACTTTTTCAATATCTTGCCTGCTTCTTCTCCTAATGCATATTGTTCCCGAGGTGAATACCTCGGTACCAGGCTTTCTGCATCCTGTCCTTCAAGCCAGGTAAACAGAGTATATACAGACTTTCCACCATTGCAAATACCAGTCTCTAACGGTGTAGACATCCAAATGTTCAGAGGCTTCAAATCGCTTAGCAGTTTAAATTCTCTTTGTTTCCGTTCCGTTTGCTCTCGATCCACTATTCTAAGGAGTCGCGTTTTTCCGGAATTCAAAGTGATTTTAAATTTCTTTTCTAAAGACCATCCTTTTTTTACTTCCTCTACCTTTTTCCATTTTCGTGCACCTAAAATATCCTGATAAATGGTCATAATAAAACCCCTTTGCGTTAATATGAGTATTTACTTATTATACCCCAATACCCTTAGTAAAATCGATCCTTTCCGTTATCATTTATCATTTAAAATTAGTTTTTGAAGTATTGTCTTTTCCCTCCTTTCCAAAACTCGATGAACAAACAAGGAAATAAGGAAATTATTATCTTGTCACTCCTGTTATTAACTGTTAGGATTAAAATAGTTCAATGTCAAATAATTAAAAAAGATCCCATTACTCATTAAAGGAGGAAGCTATGAATAAATCAATGCTGATTACATGTAAAGGACTCATTGACGGTAAAAATAAAGAACTCCAAGAAGATGTATACATGTATATCGAAGACGGTATTATTGTAAAAATCGGTCCCCAGGGAGATATCCCCCATCTGAACCTACCCCAAAAGCCCACGGAAATCCTGGATTATCGTCATAAATATATCACTCCGGGTATGATCGATACTCATGTTCATATGACCTTCTCTGCAGAGGCTGATACCATGGGGGCTTTGACCAATAAAAGTATCCCGGCCCTTACCCTGGAAGGGGTGCGAAACTTAGAAGCCACCCTAAAGGGAGGGGTAACCGTCATTCGAGACCTCGGTGCCCCGAAGTATGTGGATGTGGAGTTAAGAGATGCTCAAGCCAAAGGGCTCCTTCGTGGTCCGAAGTCCTTGGTCAGCGGTAGGTTCATAACCATGACCGGTGGCCATGGATGGCAAATTGGTCGGGAGTGTGATGGTGTTGCTGAAGTAACAAAGGGTACCCGGGAGCAACTGAAATACGGAGTCGATGTCTTGAAAATCATGGCTACCGGAGGCGTCCTGACCCCGGGAGTGGACCCTAATGCGTCGCAGTTGTCAGAGACAGAAATTAAAGCGGCAGTTACCGAGGCTCATAAAGCCGGCAAGAAAACCGCCACCCATGCCCAGGGTATTTATGGAATAAAAAATGCAGTGCTGGCCGGCATCGATTCCGTTGAACACGGAGTGTTCTTAGATGATCAGGCCGCTGATATGATGGCGGAACGGGGGACCTATCTTGTCCCGACTTTCTCTGCTGTGTATAATATTATTAAATACGGAGAAGACCATGGCATCCCGAAATTTGCCGTAGATAAAGCGAAAGCAATCAAAGAAGTACACTTTGAAAGCTTTCAACGGGCTCTTAGAAAAGGGATTAACATTGCCATGGGCACCGATGCCGGAACCCCTTTTAATCATCACGGGGCTAATCTCTTCGAGCTGAAACTAATGGTCGATATGGGTATGACACCCTTAGAAGCGATACAAGCTTCTACTTCACAAAGTGCAAAACTCCTAGGAATTGAAGATGCTTATGGTACTTTGGAAGTAGGGAAAAAGGCAGATTTTTTAATTGTAAAAAACAACCCCTTATCCGATATCCAAAACCTCCTTGCCTTCGAAGAAGTTTACCAGGAAGGGCGAAAAATTAATTGCAAGAGATGAAAAACCACTTAAGGGTAATCGACCTTTGTACATTAAGCTTCTTTATTTCAGCTTCGTAAATGCAACGGCAATGTCCGCTCCTACCCGGGCATTGTTGTATACCAGCTCAATATTGGCATCTAAGCTTTTGCCTTTGGTCGCATCCTTTAAATGAGAAAGCAAAAAAGGAGTAACCGACTTCCCTTGAACTCCTTTTTCTTCTGCTAAGGCTACCGCCTTCTCAATGGCATCATCAATGAATTTCGGGTCCAACTCCGCCTCCCGTGGGATGGGATTACCAATAACGATGCCTCCCTTTAAATTCATTTCCCATTTGTTCTTCATGATTCTGGCCATGGTCTCCTCATCCCTTACTTGATAGTTCGCTTTGTATCCGCTGTCTCTTGTATAAAATGCAGGAAAGTCTTCAGTTCCGAACCCGACCACGGGTACCCCTTGGGTTTCCAGATACTCTAAAGTCAAGCCAATATCCAAAATAGACTTTGCGCCGGCACAGATCACCGCCATATCGGTTTTGGTGAATTCCATTAAGTCTGCGGAAATATCTAGAGTGTCCTGTCCCCCTCGATGGACCCCACCGATACCACCGGTAACAAAAACTTTTATTCCCGCCATGCCGGCTAGGATCATTGTTGAGGCAACCGTAGTTGCTCCATCCAATTTCTCAGCGGTGATATAGGGGATATCTCGCCGACT
>CAZTIJ010000199.1:0-4284 GCA_964613365.1 uncultured Clostridiaceae bacterium
CAAAGGGGACGGAGGTGTTTGAGTCATCCCATGACTCAAACACCTCCGTCCCCTTTGGGTCCCTTTGGGTCATCACTATCGTTCCAGCCACTGAATCAGATCCCTGATCACCGCCTGATCCACATGGCCCGGTTCCATATATTCCTCCGGCATACTGGGGCCCTCTCCGTGGATCAAAAGATGGTTTAGCCCGGGATAACTGATGAACCGGGTTTCTTCCCGGTCTCCCAGGGCCTCTGTCCAAATCTCGTAATCCTCCATGGTCACCTGATAGTCCCGCTCCCCTTGAATAAAAATCATGGGAATATCCAAGTCCTTTGCGGTATCCACCGGGGAGTACTGCTGAAGATCCAGCCAGTAGGCCGGAGATACCCCCATGATCTCCTCGGGGTCCGTATCCAGGGGCAGCTCCGGATCCATGATCCGTCGGATCTGCTCCCGAGCCTCCTCCAACTGTGCTTTCATCACCGAGGAGTCTCCTTCCTGTTCCGCAAGATATTCCATTTGCATCAGGATCAAATCTCCTAAGGGACGGGCCGGTGCCGCCAGATAGATTAGACCGTTAAGATCCCGGGTTTCATCGGCGATGCGGGGAAGAAGCATGCCCCCCAGGCTGTGCCCCGCCAAATACACCTCCTGATGATTGACCTCTTGCCTACTCTTGATATATTCCAGGGCCTCCAGAGCGTCCTCCATGGTTTCCTCCCGTACGGTGACCGGCTCTTCGGCGTCCCTTAGGTCCTCCCCGTAGGTATAGGTCCGTTTATCATAGCGAAGCACGGCAATTCCCGAGGATGCCAGCCCCTGGGCAATGTCCTTAAAGGGCTTGTTCGCCCCCACGGTCTCATCCCGATCATTGGGGCCGGAGCCGTGAACCAGGATAACCGCAGGAAAGGGCCCTTCCCCTTCGGGAATGGCCAACGTCCCCTCCAAAATCCAGGGGGCTTTTCCGAAGGTTACCGCCTCTTCCCGGAAGGCCTCCCGGTGAATATATTCCGGCTTATCCCAGGCCCCTTCTCCGTTGTCGGGGGAGGCCTCCGCCGGCTGGAAAAACAGCCCCTCAATCCAGCCCTCCTCTCCCAGGACCACTCGAATGTCGATGAGGGCGTTTTGAAACTCCGTGGTGACAAAGACCACGTCATATCCCTGCAGGACCTCTTCCCGTTGGGATTGAACCTCTAGGAAATCCCCCACCTGGCCTTTAAGCTGATTCCAGGTTTGTTCTAACCGCTCCTTGGGCATTTCCCGAGCCATGGCCTCACCGAACTTCTCCGCCGCCTGTTCAAAGGCCCCGTCTTTTAGTTCCTCCACAAAACCTAGGGCGATATCCACGGGCTCCCCCGTCGGCGCTTTCTTTTCCTCCGATTCGCCGCATCCTCCCATGCTTAGAAGTAGTAGTGTAGCCCCCAACAAAACCAGGGGAACCCTTCCTTTTTTCATTGATCCGTACAACAAAGCCCTCGCCTCCTTTTGTCCTTTTATTACCCCTTTTTATCGGACCTCTAACCGAAAAAAACGGTTTCAGGGGGACGGCAGTAGAACTCCCCCCGATGCCGTGCTTCCCACGGGGCCGTCAAAAAAATCGGTCCCGCTGTCACGGTATCATCTATTAGGGTAAATCAGATCCCCCTCTAGGGTAAAGTACACCCGCCTTCCGCCGGTTAAGAGCTCCAACTCGGGGATATAGGTGATCCGAAAAGGGTTTTCTCCGCTGCTTCGGGGTTCGCTGTAAATCACCGTCTCCTGCTGATCAATGATTACACGCTCCTCCTCGGTGGTAACCGCTGCGTACCCCATGTAAAATTCACTGTTTCGTCCTGGCCCTTGGGGCTTTTGATACCGGGGCTCGATAACCTTTTGATTCTCTCCGTCCTTAAAGCCGATTTTTCCCTCCCGATGGATTCTTCTCCGGTCATCCCGTAGAAAGTACAGCTCCTCTTCTTCCTGTCCCGGTTCCACAATCCAGCGGTTCTTATGAAAGTCATACAGACCCTTTTCTTCCCCCACGGACAATATCCCTTGGAAAAGACTATTATCAAAATCCACAACCCCATCATACTCCACAGGGCTCAGTCTTTCGTTATTAAGATTGATCAAAAACTCCTCGTCTGCTTTCACGACAATCACCGCAGTTTTCTCTTTATCCGCTTCCTCCCGTTGCTCCCAGCTTGGAATATTTTGCATAGGAATTCGTATCTCATCGTATTGGGGCTCAATTAGAGTTTCGGTCTCCCCATAGTATGAAGCCCCACTGGTCTTCACTTGCTTAAGCCCCCAGGTCCCGTCCTTTCCAAAGCCTTCTAGACGGTAACGGTTTTGAGGATATTCTTCGCTCCAGGTCGACTCCCAGGGACCCGCTCCAAGTCTTATTTCTGAAACTTCCTTCCCGGAAAGATCCTTAAGGATTTCCCCATCCTCATCGATTCCATAGTTTGTGGGCATTTCCCCCTCCTCTTTCTGTACGGAAAAAACCAGGGGCAGAGTGTAGTGGGTTTTGGGAATTCCCTGGGCTCCGGCGGCAAATTCACTGAGACCCCTAAAGGGTTCGATCACCACCTCCCCCTTCTCGTTAATAAATCCCGTGCCTTCCTCTCCTTGAATAGGCAGCAGTGTGGTGGATAAATTTTCCCGGTGATAAACCTGTGAAAAGTCCATGCCGTGATGGCTTCGAAGATGTTCCAAGTCCTCTTGATTGGCTGTAATAGAAGTTTCCTCCTCCAGGGTTTTTCCCCTTAGACTCCAGCGTTGAAAGCGGTAGCCGGTGTGAGCTTCCCCGTAAAGAATGATTTCTCCACCATCCTCTTCTCCCTTTCTTCGAACCCTCAATCGATCATTATCCACCCAGAGTTCAAATGCTTCATGCCCCTCTAGAAAGAAGGCCGGAACCTCCTCCACGGAGTGTAAAAAGGCCAAGTACTCCCTGAGTTTTTCATGGGGATTTCTCAAGGTTTTCTGTCTATCCTCCAGGATAAAGCCGATTCCTTTTTTCTTCAAAGTCACCTCTTTTACTCTATGGTTCTCCCGTTCCTCTTCCTCGAAGAATTCCTTCATCACCTTTTGAAGCTCTCGGATCCCTTCGGAGGTCTGATTTTTTCGAACCTCCCCGTCATAAAACTCCGACAGCAGCAGCTTTTCCATTTCCTCTTCCAGATTCTCCTGGTTGTATCCTTGATAATCCAGAGCAAAACGGTAGCCCTCCTCCGAGGACTCCTTATCCACCGTCACCGTTCCCCGTTTCATATTCCCGAGATAAAAGGACAACAGCTCCTGTTCCTCTTCTTTGAAAAACTCCTCTTCCCCAATGGTCTCCTGCTGATGGAAGACCTTTTCCAGGGTTTGGAGCCCTCCGTAGTACAGAAGAGCAATGTCCCGGTTTGCGGAATGAATTTTCAGGGCCTCCTCCGAGGCAATTTCCCATCGGCCCTCTTCTACCTCCCGAAACTCCACCTCTTCAAAAAACACATAAGGATCCCGATTTTTATAATCCTCTCGCAGGGCTTCGTAGGTTTCCACGTAGTAATCCATCCCCCCTTCTACGTGTTGGGCAATTTCGCTGTCCGCCAAATATTCCTCCAGTAGTCCCGGCAGATCCAACATTCCGATCTTCACTTGGGCCCGGGCCCTGTCGGAACCCTGGGTTTCAATATTTTCCAGTCCCAAAAACCGGGTGGTATCCAACTCTTCCTGGAAGCGATGTCCCCGGGCCTCCTCGATGCCTTCTTCCACCCTCTGTCTTACCGCCGCTTCCATACTTTCTCTCATTTGCTGCTCCCTTGTTGCCCGATTGTTCAGTATACTGAATACCACCACCAGGATCAGAACCCCGGGGATCAGAATCAACGCCAACTTTCCTTCCTTATTCAGATCCTTCATCGGACCGCTCCCTTCCTTTTATTGTCTTCTTTGTTGCCTCCATTACCATCCTTGTATCCTTGCCTATCTTTCCCTCTTCCTTTTCCTACCTTACTCTTTCGTGGCCGAGCGCCTTTTTTCCTGCTTATTTCGTGTTTTTGCCAACAAAAAAGCCCCCGATCATCCGCGGAGGAAAGGAGAAAGAGGGGGCAGCGGGACACGCTTTAGAATACAAAGCCTGCCACTAATACCGTCAGTACAATCAGTGGTGCGGGGATTTTCTTCGTAAGGAGCAGCCCCACCGTTAGCAGGGTTACCAGTAGGTTATCCCAGTCAAAACCGCTGCCCTGCATCAAGATCACCGCGGCGATGGTAATCATCCCCCCGGCGTAGGCACTGAAGCTGAACATCGGCCCGGGAAGGCCCTGGACC
>CAZTIJ010000200.1:0-4268 GCA_964613365.1 uncultured Clostridiaceae bacterium
AATTAAAAGCTTCAAAATTGAAAATGAGATTTCCCGCAAGATTAGCAACAAATATTGCAATCAATCCCCACATGAAGTGATAATCCTTAATCAAAATAGCGTCTCTAAATCCACCGGCAGTACAAAGTCTCGTTCGTTGCAGTACCCCACCGATGAGAAGCCCCGCTGCAAGGGCCATCGTAATTGGAGCCGTAGCCGCTCCAGGACCCTCTGTACTGAAGTTGATAAAAGCCGGTCTTATTAGAAGCAATGCTAACAATGCAACGGCAAACAGAGGCATAGTATAACCGCCTACCGATTTTTGCTTCACACTTCTTCCTAAACTAAAGCCCTGTTTAATAAATTGAATGCCTACAAAAATCCCCGCTACGTAACCAAATAATCCGGTTACAGCATTTAAATCCCCATTGGCCAGTCGAAGAATCATCCTTAAGGGGCATCCTAAGAATACCAGGGCACCGATCATCAAAAAGAAACCTAGAAGGAATCGAATAATCGGTGAGGAACCTCCCCGTACTCGAAACTCCCCTTTCATTTTTGAAATAATAAAAGCACCCAGAATAAAGCCGATAATCTCCGGGCGAATATACTGCACTACACCTGCTTGGTGAAGACCTACGCTTCCAGCGATATCCCGGTAAAAACAGGCGACGCAAACCCCCATATTTACGGGATTTCCCAACAACACCAATATTGTTCCAAGCTTACCTACCATAAGTCCTGATAAAATGATTTGCAAACGCGATGACATGCCTTTTCCCTCCTTTGTATTCATTGATACCTTATATATACCAATCCTATATTATCAAATGTTTAACAAAGTAGGAAATAGTATTGCTTTATAGTTTTTCGTTTTACTATTGCTTTTGTCTATATCCTGTTTTAATCATTTTCTCTTCCTTTGTTTTAACATCAAAACAAGAAAGTTTTTGGTCCCTCCCACAAGCAAAACTCCCACTAAGAGTAGTGGGAGTCTTTTATCTCAATTACAAAATATTAATAACTAAATTTTATGCCAGCTTATTTTGTGCCATGGTCTTTTTATAATACGGTGTATGGATATAAATATCCTGTTTGATGGGATTGATCTTATGCTTTATTATGGTGTGTATCATAACGGCAAATACTCCTATAAGAGTATGTCCGAAATTGTACATCGTTTCAGCCAAAACATTTCTGATATCCGCTACGGGATCGAAGTTATGGGAATTGAGAAGAAGAAAAAAAATGTTATCATTGAAACCCCTTATGGTAAAGAAACCTACGATCAGATATTGATTACAGCCAAACTTCATCACTCTGTTCTAAAAGATGCTTTTTACCGCAGAATCATGGAAGTTCTGAGAACGAATCCCTATTTTACCTGTGCCTATGAAATAGAAAATCAAAAAATTGTCACCACTTATTATAAACCCCATCTGGGAAAAACAGAAAAAGTTCAGTTTTTTCACATATTCAAGCAGAATAACAAATGTATTCTGGTGGCCTATGCTTATGGCTTAAAAAACCCAACCTTGGTAAACCGCATCACTTCGGATATAAGAAAGTCCGGTGTAACAGTAAAAAGACTGATCACCACCAAACAGTGGGATATTTTTCCCCATGTCTCCAGAGAACGTTTGTGGGAAAATTTTTATATCGATCTGCAAAATCATCAAAATAAAGAGCCGGTCAAACTCATCGGTTCTTTGATTTCCAAACCTTCCCTATCCAATTTATATGCTTCGGTCAAAGGGGATCTAGAAAAGATCACTTAATTTTCCCATACTGAGCCTTTCAAATGATCTTCGGATACGGGCTTGTCGTTACGCATAATAAAAATAAAAATCGGTCCCATAAAGGGAAGGACCACACTGAGGATCACAAATAGAACCGCCTCATCGGGACGATAGATGGTATAGAGCTTATGAAGAGCAAAAATATTAATTACAAAGGCTACAATACCAATCAAGCCTCCGATCATGGGTATCGGTGAGAAAATCGTTCCTCCTATGGCAATGGCAGGTAAGACCAACTCTACTTGAGGAATTTCAAATTCTCCGATCTTCAGGGTTCGAATAATTCTACCCAAGATGTACACTTGAATAACAGGAATCCAGGCAATCCATGGGTTCTCAATATTTTTATTTTTTGCCATGGTATATAGGCCTATGGCGCCCAAAACATACAGAACAATTCCGAGGATGAGAAAAAACAGAAAAAACGAAGCGATTATTGCAAATATACCATAGCGGGGATCAAAATCCATAATAACACCTCCCAATTATTTTAAAAACTATATAGAGTATATGTACCACACTTTCCTATTATAAAACAGTGATTGCGCTTTTAAAAAACTCATTCCTTCATACCGGTATAAATGAAGTTTTCACCCTCCATCTTAATATAACTTCCTTCATTTTTACCAATCACATTATTACAGGGGCAACGATAATCATCGGGCCCTTTCTTCATGTGATATATTTTAGTGATACGGTTTTTATGGCATTTCAGCACTTTTCCCCTTCCGATTTTTCGATACTTGAAGAGTTTCTTTTTGCACTTTGAGCACTTGATTGTAAGCATTGGAAAACTCCTTTCATTTCTTTAATTGAGACACCGTCGATATCGCTTTTTCTGGATTCAACTGCGTCTTTATAATTATTTCTCGATCCACTTTCAAATGTAGCCATAGGCTTTCGGTAATCCTCAAGAAAAATTTCATCAGCTTTGAAACTATCTATTCCTAAAATATGTTATAATATCTTTACTACAAGGAGGTGCAGTATGAAAAAGATTACTTTTTTCGGAAGTCCCAAATGACCGGGCTGTGAACCAGTAAGAGAGTATCTCTTAGAAAAGGAAATTACCTTTGATTACGTGGATATTACGGAAAGCATGAAAAACTTGAAAATTTTTCTAGCTTACAGAGACAAGGACCCGTTCTTTGATTCGATCAAAGAACAGGGCAGTGTGGGTATCCCCACAATCATGATCGGCGAAGGCGAGGCCTTTCATTTAGGCTACCCCGGTATGAATACCAAACCATTAAAATAGCCAGAACAAAACCGCCTACAGGTATTTATTAGTATACGCCCTAGGCGGTTTTATTATAGGCGGTTGATTATATTAATCCGCAGTATGCCCATCTTTTTTTCCAAGCCAGTTTATAACCTGTTCAAACATGTGCAAGGTAATCGCATGGGGAATTTTCGGTATTTTATAGAACCGAATCTTTTTTTGATCCTTTCCGTAATAATCTCTGGCATTCTCAAAGAACTGTTGCTGAGGTTCCATGGGTACGGTATCATCTTCTTGTCCGTGCATTAAAAGAAATGATCGCTTATGAAATTTCTCCAGGTTTTTTTCCGGATCCATGGTCTTTAACCGTTGTATCTCTTCGGGTAAAGTCTCTTCTTTATCATCTTTTTGTTTGATGTTCAGTAACATCCTCTCCCAAGCACAGGATCCGTTAATTACCACCATGGTCTTTAGCCAAGAATGCCTTGTGAATACACCAGCAGCGGTAAATCCCCCCATGGAATGCCCGATTATGGAAACCTTTTTTTCATCAGCTTCCAATTTTCTTAATGCATAGTCCAGTAATTGATCAGATTCCTCAATGTTTTTCAGCAGTACTTTGTGTAAATAGCCTTCCAACTTTCCCTCTTCCGTATAGTTTAGGGTCCCCCGTTCTCCGTGGTACATGGCATCGGGAACCATGACCTGATAGCCGTAAGCCGCAAGTATCGTTGCCTTAAAGTGTTGGAATTCTTTATTTGATGACCACCCGTGATAGTTGATTACCGTTGGGTACGGTCCCGGAATCCCCTTCGGTCGATACACCAAACAGGGTATTTCTTCTACCCTTACCCTCTCTTTGTTTACAAGGGGACTTTCATTTTGAAAACTATTAAGTTCCATCTCCTCAGCCTCCTTTTATGTTAGCAAATAGTCTTTGAATGGATTGATCTCCTCTCATTCTATCCTAATTGTGAATGAAAATCAAAGTGCTCGTCGATTCCTAGGGACGGTAATCAAATGTTTTTGCCCGCTACAGGGGGAAACCGTTAATAGTTGGATTTAAGCCGGCTTCTAATGGTGTTCGCCTTTTCCTGGTTATATTTCCCGATCAAAAGAAAATATCCAATGCTGACTATGATACCGATATTCAGTGGACAAATGGAAAACATTGGGTTAAGTGGATCCTGCGGAAAAATTCAACACATTCTTTCTGTCTGGATTTCCATGAAACTTTTCCAGTTCTACAGATGATTATCTCATTTCCC
>CAZTIJ010000201.1:0-4265 GCA_964613365.1 uncultured Clostridiaceae bacterium
GAGACCGAATTTTTCGCCGTGGGGATAAAGCCGACGGTCTCTTTATCGTGTGTTCCGGAAAAATGAAAATCACTAAAACCCTCTCCGACGGGCGGGAACAGATTTTATATATTTATTCACCGGGGGATTTTATCGGAGCTTTTAATCTGTTAAAAGCTGATCGATTCGAATTTGATGCAACCGCCATTCAGCCTACACGGATGAGTATTTTGAAAAAGGGCTCCTTTGACGCTGTTATTCTGAGAAATCCGGAAATGACCTTGAAAGTCTTGGAAAAGGCTTATGATCGGATCAACAGCATCGAATCCTTAGTAGAACGGCTATCCATCGGAAACTCCGATGCCAAAGTGGCCAGTATGCTTCTTAGCCTCGTTAAAGAGTTTGGAGAGCAAAATTCCCGGGGAACATTGTTAGACCTTACCATGAATCGGGAAGAAATGGCAAGTCTTGCCGGAATCGCTCGTGAGACGGTGATCCGAAAGATGAAAGAATTTCAGCGTGAAGGGATCCTGGAAGACCGGGGCAATCGAAAAATACTTATCAAAAGTATCAAAGGGCTTGAAGATAAGTTATAAAATTTCACGGTAAAGGACAATGAGAATACTGTCTTATCACCAGAATCCGATGCTCCGACTCCCGTTAATTCCTCTTTGGAGGAATTTTTTTTATGCCCAATATAAATTGATAAAAGGGAAAAAATACTACTTATCAGTGAAGGCGATAAAAATTTCCTTCCGTGGTCATCCTTCTTATACTCTTTTTTAGCATGGCTAAACACCCCTAAATCGTATATAATAGTGGGAAGCGATATAATTAAAAACTATTTGTTAATATATTATCGGAGGGGTTCCATGGATATCAAAAATCTGAAAGAGGAATATATAGTAGGTTTGCTTCGGGGGGATAGAGATCGATGCCATCTTTTAGTGAAGAGTGCCCTGAATAATAAAACAAGTTTACAGGAAATATATGAAAAGGTTTTTGCACCGGCTATGGTGGAAATCGGAAGGTTATGGGAAGTAAATGAAATTAGTGTAGCGCAAGAACATTTGGCCACGGCTATTACCCAAAGTGTTATTTCCAGTTTATACGACTATCTCTTTTCCAATAAAAATAGGGAGTATAAAGGAAAAATGGTCATCACTTGTATCGGCGATGAGTTACACGAACTAGGACCGCGAATGCTGGCAGATCTGATTGAAATGGAGGGGTGGGATGTCCGGTACTTAGGTGCGAATATGCCCGTTGATTCCGTTTATCAAATGGTAACCGAGGAAAATCCAGATATCGTAGGGGTTTCCGCAACCGTTGAAGGAAATAAGGAAGAGATAAGAAATTTGATCAAAAGGATTAAACAAGACCATGACCCATCCACTCTGGTGATGGTAGGAGGACTGGCTTTCCTACGATCTCCCGAACTATATGAATATACCGGTGGGGATTTTCTTGGAAGGAATTATAATGAAGCTGTGGCATTCACGAGGAATGTAGCAAAGCACAAAAAAAGCCGGTGCTAAGGTTGTATCGAAAAACCTGATTTGTCAAGGAAACCCTGTTATCATAATATAATGGCAACGCATTAAGGAGGAGTTACGGATGTCGTCCAACACTAAAACCAAGAACCATGGCTTTATCATTCGTTGCAATCGAGAGGGGATTATCAAAGGTGTGATTCGAAATGAGTTGAATGATGTATTGCCTCTTACTTCAGAGGAAAATATCCATTATTATCTGGATCACCAAAGCCTTTTGGATTACAAAAGATTTTTTGCCGAAGTAACGGAATCCGGAACGGGATTAGGATGGAAGTTGAAGCTGAAGGGAGGAGAGGAAACCGTGGCTTTGACCTTTGCCGGAGTGTTAAATGAGGAAGATTTTTTTATGGTTGCCACAGAGAAGGTGGATCTAATCTTGGATTACTACGAGGATTTAATTAAGAGAAGCAACCCTTATGCTGAAAAGATCCGTGAAATTATCAAAAGTAGCATAAAAAGAACTCCGGTAAACAGCGGTGGATTTTCTGAAAACAAAGAGGTGCAGGCTTATGAAAGCATCAGTATCATGAATAATGAGTTGACTAATATGCAAAGAGCTTTAACGAAAAAAAACATTCATTTGAAACGGTTGGATAAGCAGAAAAATCAATATTTGGGTATGGCGGTTCACGATCTGCGTAATCCTATAGGAACCATTATGGGGTATAGTGAAATACTTAAAGAGGAAATCAACGAAAAGTTGACGGATGAACAAAAAGAGATGCTGGATCTGGTCTCTAGCTCCAGTGAATATATGTTGAAAATTATTGACGATTTTCTGGATGTTTCCAAAATTCAGCTGGGAAATCTGAAGCTGGATAAACACTTAGTAAACCTTGAAGAACTTGTAAAAAATAATATCTCAATTAACCTTATCGTAGCTCAGCAAAAGGATATCCATTTGGAACTCACCCTTAAAGGAGAGCCGCCCTTTGCAATGGTGGATCCTGGTAAGATCAATCAAGTGCTGAATAATCTGATTGGGAATTCCATAAAATTCTCACCCTCTGGAAGTTGTATAAAGGTTGTGGTTTCCTCGGACCAAGAATGTGTGATCATTGAAGTGGCGGATCAGGGATTAGGCATTCAAAGGAAAGACAAGGAAAAGTTGTTTACACCTTATCAACAGACGGATACAAAAAGTACTCAAGGTGAGAAGGGGGAAGGTTTAGGCCTTGCCATTGTAAAAAAAATCATCAAAGGGCATGGGGGGAGTATCAATGTCGACTCAGAAGAGGGGAAGGGTTCGAAGTTTTCAGTACGATTACCTAAAGATGACAGTGAGAGGGGTTAACTGTGATTTTTTCACTCGGATTGATTTTGGTAAGTTTTATAAGCTCATAGGAAAAACCTTTTTATATTCCGTGGATCAATACAAAAAATGAGTTTTCAAAGAAAGAGGCTGGGTTTATCGCTTTTTTTCGGTTTACAATCCCATGAAAATCAGTTATGATAAGTCTGTGGGCAGAGTAAGTAGTATGCGTTAAGTGTTAGAAGATGGGAAGTTGCTTCTAAACGAAGATGAACATCGCGTTATACTGCTGCATCCGCTGTTTCACCATTAGAGATTTTACTGAATTTCTCTTAATGTTGGAGCTTCTATGCCTAACTTTGAGAGAAAGGAGGTGCCAAGATGGATCGTTCGGAAAATGTTAGTGTTAAAAGATTTTTTAGCCCGGGGAAATTAACCACGAGAACATTGGTGATCAGTGCATTACTGATTTCCATGGCGGTGGTGCTGGGACAGTTTTCCTTTATGGTGGGACCCAGTGTAAGGATCGGATTCAGTCGAATTCCAATTATTGTATCCGGCATGCTGTTGGGACCCTTAGCTGGAGGACTGACGGGAATTGTGCATGATTTAATCAATTTTATCATGCGTCCGGCGGGAGGATTTCATCCTGGATTCACCCTAAGCGCTATGATGACGGGAATGATTCCCGGACTCATCGTTCAATTTAGCTTAATTTCCGGGTTTAAGAAGTTTAATAAATCCCAAAAAGCATTTTCAGTAGTCAATATAATTGTTAGCGTTGCCACAGTCTACGTGGTCGTAACTCTGCTGATGAACACGTACTGGCTATCCCAATTAATCGGGGACAGCTATCTGGTATTGCTGCCCGTTAGGGCCTCAACCCAGTTGTTGGCCAATGTGGTAAATGCCTTGGTGATTGTGATGCTTGCAAAACCCTTGGAAAGCTTTAAAAAACAATACTCATAAAGAATTATAACCCTGCCCTGGAGAGATGCAAAAGGAACTCCATAGAGGCAGGGTTTTTCCATTTGTTGCAGAGTTAAGGACTTATCTGGCAGAACAGGGGGGCACTTAATTGGAAGTAAAAGTAAAGAAATAAAAATATGGAAGTTATCGGTGTTAGGGTGTTAAAGTCCGGTTTTGCTATTATTTTTTCCACCTGTCTTGCTCTGTTTATTGACTTGGAGCATACAGCCACTGTCGGGATTTTTAGTATTTTGTCGATACTGGATACGAAACGGAAAACCCTACAAGTGGGGGAGCAATCGATTCATCTCCGCCTTGGTGGGTATCGGAATATCGACGATCTCTTTTACTTGCTGGAATTTGAAGTCTATGTGGCAGGTATGATTGTGGTGGTGTTTTTTCCCATCGCAAGAAAATTCGATTTAGAGTCGGGTTTTATTGTTACAAATCTGGGGGTAGAGGCTATGAAAAACCTGGAAGCAATGAAAAAATACTACTGTAGCCTTACT
>CAZTIJ010000202.1:0-4261 GCA_964613365.1 uncultured Clostridiaceae bacterium
TCGCTGCTTGCCTCCGGGCATGGCTCCGAGGAAATAATAATAACCGGTTTCTCGAAGAAGCTTCCATATAAATTCATCGATTTTATACAGCCGGGAATCTTCCTTCCATTTTCTCAGGTTCTCCAGGAAACCTGCGGCTTTCTCCCCCAGTGGATCCTCCCGTCGACTGCCGGTGGTTTTCAAGGCTTCGTAATAGGACCCCTGTTTGTTCTCCAGCCGAATGCTGATCAGTTCCTCCGTGGTAAACCCTCCCATGGGAGAACGCATCACGCTGATTAAGGGGATGTCCTGGGCTTTGTTGTCCACCACCCGTAAAAGATCCAGAAACATCTGTACCTCCAGGGCTTCAAAATAACCGCTGTCGGAATCGGCGTAGGCCGGGATCCCCTCCCGGGCCAGGGCCTCCTGAAAGATATTCGTGGCATTTTTCGTGGAACGAAGGAGTATGACCATATCCCGGTAGGTTACCTTCCGAAGAGACGTTATATCCTCATCGTAAATCTCCATATCCCGGGTCAGTTCCCCGATTCGCTTGACCATGACCCGGGCCTCAAACTCCAGGGCCTTCAGTTCCTGCAGCTCCTCTTCCACCCCTTGAAGATCCTCTTCTTTTTTTTCAATCAAATGCAGTTCCAGGTTGGAATCTTCAATAGGTTGATGCTCTTTTCCCCGGTATAAATAGGCACTTTCATCGTAGTGGATCTCTCCCAGGTCCTTCGACATTAAATGGCGAAACAAAAAATTCACCCCGTCGATGACGGAACTTCGGCTCCGGAAGTTTTTCGATAAATCGATTCTCCGGTTCACCAACTCCCGGTCTTCCCCATCCTTCCTTTTATCAAAGGTTTCATATTTCTCCAGAAACAGGGTGGGATCCGCCAGGCGGAATCGATAGATACTCTGTTTCACATCCCCCACCATAAAAAGGTTTTTCTCCCGGCAAATCCGTTGAATCAACGTTTCCTGTACGATATTGCTGTCCTGGTACTCATCGATGAAGATATACTCGAACTGTTCCCGGTACATTTGTTGGGCCTTGGGATCCTTAAGTATTTCCAAGGCAAAGTGCTCCAAATCGTTAAAGTCCAGAATGCCCTGCTCCCGCTTCTTATCTCCGTAGCCCTGATCATAAGCCCTTACCAGATCATAAAAGTAATCCATCAAGGGCGCGATCCGCTGTAGATCTTTAGCATACCTGGCGGGACTCTGTTGCAGCTGATCTTTTTTGATTTTAGCGATCATATCTTTTCCCTCATCCCGAAGGGCCTTCGCCTCTTCCTTTAAGACCGGGTCACAGACCTCTTTCTTTACCGGCTTTAATCGGGGATGTTTTAATTTTTTTAGGCCCTGATAAAACCCGTTCAAATCGTCGTTAAGCAAGCCTTGAAGTTTCCCCGCCATTTCCAAATCCTCTTCCAATGGGGAGATATAGGCCTCAGGACCTCCGGAGCTTTGGGTTACCTCCAGGGCCCGTTGAAATAGGTCCACTGCCCCGGTCAGTCTTCGTCCAATCCCCTTTTTCAGCTCTTGGGTCCAGGGATGGTCTTCCAGGGTCAGCTGTCCTTCCAGGTGAAATTTGCTTATCTGGCTTTCCAGCCATTCCATGGGCTCCGGCTGACTCTGGGTGAAACGGTAACATTTCAGCACCATATCCTTTAAGGGGTCGTCCTCCTTACTGCCGCCGAAGCTTTCCACCAATCGATGGAACACAGGATCTTCCCTTTCGTAATGTTCCTCAAAGACCTCCTCCAGGGCCTCTTTGCTTAAAAGGCTGTTTTCCGTCTGATCCCCGATGCGAAAGGAGGGGTCCAAATGGATCAAATGAAAGTTCTTTTGAATCACGTCTATACAAAAAGCGTGAAGGGTGGTGATCTTCGCCCGGTTTAAAAGGGTCATCTGTCGCCGAAGATGATTGGGATTGCCTCTTTTTTCCTCCAGGGCCTTCACCACCCCGTTGCCGATTCTCTCCCGCATCTCCCCGGCGGCAGCCTTTGTAAAGGTTACAATCAGCAGTCGGTCAATATCCATTTCATCCTCGGTAATCATTTGTATAATCCGCTCAACCAGTACCGCGGTTTTTCCCGAGCCCGCCGCAGCGGAAAGCAGCAGGTTCTCCCCCCGGGATTCGATGGCCTGTTGTTGCTCCGTTGTCCATTTAGCCATGATGATCACCCTCCTTTCCCTTTTCCATCCCAGGATCTTGCCTTTGGGTTTTCTCTAGGATCCGCTCCAGTACCTCTTCCGGTTTTCGATCCTTTAAATGGCGAAATTGATTATCCTTCAGCTGCAGATCAAACTGGCAAATCCCCGGATATTCACAGTAATCACAGGGGGTACGGTCCCCCACTTTACAGGGGGATACGGTGATTTTACCCCCGAGGATCTCCTCCCCGGATTCCCTTAACAGGTTTCGTACATATTGAATCATCCCCTGAAACTCTTCCTCCGAGGCTACCGATGAGGCTTTTTTAAAGTCTCCGTCCTTTTTAATCCCCACGGGCAGAACCTGGGAGCCCGCTTCTAGGTTTCGATCCATCTTCTTTAAAACCTCCACGTCCCTTAGGGCCAATCCTTTCATTTTCAACTGTTTATTGATTTCCGCTTCCACGGCCTTTTCATAGGCTTCCCGTTCCTCTTCGGAAGGATCCTCGGAGCCGGGATCCTTGACCATGGGGTCTTCGATTTTAAAATAGAATACCCCGGCGGGGCGAAGGGGCTTTCCTTCTCCTAAACTTTCATAGGACAATGCCGCATCCAGATACAGCAGCAGCTGAATTTTTAATCCGTGATACAATGCATTCAGGTCAAACTCCGCATAACCGGACTTATAGTCCATGACTTTGATAAAGCTTTCCCCATCCTCTACCAGACGGTCCAGACGATCGATCCGTCCTTCCAGATAAATTTTCTGCCCTTTGGACAGTTCAATCACAAAGGGGAGTCTGTCCACCATCCCTCCGCCAAAGGCGAACTCATGCTTATAGGGTTCGAATTCCCCCTGCTGAACCTGTTCGATCAATGTTTTTACCGTTTTTTTGCTGATCCGCTTTAGTCGCCGGGTCAGGTATTGATACCGGTAACTGCTGGTCAGCACCCCGTTTCCGAAACTCGGTGCCAATTCATCGATCACCGACTCCACCAAGGCCTCCCCTTGCCGGGGATCCATGGTCTTCCAGTCCAGTTTCTGTTCTTCGGAGCGCTTGGCAAAGGAATCAATGGACTGGTGGAAAAGGTCCCCCATATCCACGGTCTGCACTTCGTACTTCTTCCGCTCCTTGGGACGAAGGCCGTAACTGACGAAATGGGCGAAGGGGCAGTTATGGAACTTCTCAAACCTTGAGGCGCTGGCCCTTACCGGGGTTTCGTAAAGTTCCCGGGCCAAGGAGGGATCAATGTCCTCTTTCTGGTTTTCATAGAAAAGTCCCCGGATCATGGCCTCCCTTCGGCCCTTCCAGTTCTCCTTCCCAGCGTAAAAGCTATATACGTCCCACCATAAGGGATCGATGTCTTTGCCTTCCACATACTCCCGCATTTTATCCGTCAGGCCGTTGAAGGTTCCCCGGGCCGTGGAGACTTTTTCCAGCTCCTCTGGAGACTCAAACCGTTCATCCCGGACCTCCAGTTTGGGAAACAAGCTTAAGAATCGTTCCACCAGAATGGAGGGCCGAAGGGCCCGGCCTTCATTATCGGAAACCCCGTAGCTGAACCAGAGAAAATCCTTAGGCTTCGTCAGGGCCAGATAAATGCCGTAATTCTGTTCAAAGAGCTTGGTCTCTCCGTCCTCTTCAATTTCCAGTCCTTTTTTCTTCAACAGTACCCGCTCATGATCCAGAAACAGCTCCTCCTTTTCTTCCGTAAAGGGTATGATTCCGTCGTTTCCGCCGATTAAAAACATGGCCTTGATATTTTGGGCTCGGGAACGCTCCAGATTCCCCACCAGGACCTGGTCGATGGTGGAGGGAATAACCCCCACCTCGGCGGATTCGAATCCCGACTCCAAAACCTTGGTGTACTCCTTCAAGGAAAGGGGCTGGTCCCCTAAAATCTCCACCAGCTGATCGAAAATTTCCATGGTCTGGTTCCAAACCTGGGTGTTCTCACTGTGGTTCTCAAACTGTCCCTGCTGTTTCAGTTCCTGCAGCCAACGGTCCAGCTTTTCCTTAAGACCCTGTTTATCCATGAACCGGAACAAAGCCTTGGTCTTTTCCTCCACGGTTTTTTTCCCCTTCAGGGATTTTTCTAAAGACAGAAAGGGTTCAAT
>CAZTIJ010000203.1:0-4179 GCA_964613365.1 uncultured Clostridiaceae bacterium
AAAATTGGGTCATCGGTACTCGACACTTAAGTAGTGGCCGTCGTGCTCTATATATGCAATATATATAAAATCATTACGACTTCATGACTTATTTCTTCGGTCTTTTGGTACCATACTTTGATCTTCCCTGAACTCGATTTTCCACCCCTGCGGTATCTAGTGTTCCCCGCACAACATGGTATCGAACTCCCGGTAAGTCTTTGATTTTTCCACCTCTAATCAGTACAACACTGTGTTCCTGTAAGTTGTGTCCGATTCCGGGGATGTAAGCTGTTACTTCGATTCCGTTGGTCAGTCGAACTCTGGCTACCTTTCTTAGGGCCGAGTTAGGCTTCTTCGGAGTGATGGTTTTTACAGCGGTACATACACCTCGTTTTTGTGGAGCACTTTGGTCCGTTGCCATTCTTCTTTGGGAGTCAAATCCCTTTTGAAGAGCCGGCGCATTTGACTTTTTCGTGATCTTCTTTCTTCCTTTTTTCACTAATTGATTGATCGTAGGCATTCCTTGCACCTCCTTCCAAGGTTTAAAACTAAAATATGTTAATTTTCATTAACTACATCCTTTATTAATGCCACCACCGCGGCATTAAGGCCGATCCCGCATTTTCGCCCCAGCTGTTTCATGGTCTCTATGCGGACTACTTCAATGGATTCTTTCTTTGCCAGTCGCAACAGGGGTTCTACAATATGTCCTTCAGCGTCCCTGGCGATGATCAGTTTTCGTACTTCCTGATTTTTCAACGCCCGGGTGGACTCTTTAAACCCTATGACTTTTCTTTCCCTTTTCAGGTCCTCCATCGTTTTTCCTTCCTCCTCTGCTATCACCTGAGAGATCCTAAGATCCCTCAGGCTTCACAAGGCTGCGCATTTTACGCACTTAAACATTTTATCATTAGTGTTATTCGGTGTCAACTGCCTCCGCTGAATTTTCCCCGGGAAGGATAACCTCTTCTCCCAGGCTTTCATCGGTAGGACTTTCATCCTCGGGCCGGGCCAGATTTTTCACGGCGATGTTTTTGTACCGTTTCATGCCCGTACCCGCGGGGATCAACTTCCCGATGATCACATTTTCCTTAAGACCGATCAGGTGGTCGTCTTTCCCTTTGATCGCCGCATCCGTAAGAACCCTTGTGGTCTCTTGGAAAGATGCTGCGGACAGGAAGGAATCCGTGGCCAGGGACGCTTTGGTAATTCCCAGTAGGGTCTCCGAATAGGAGGCGGGCTCCAACCCGGCACCCACCGCATCATCGTTGACCTTCATCAGATCAAATACATTCTCCAGGGTTCCCGGTAAAAGATCCGTATCTCCCATATCTTCCACCTTTACCCGACTGAGCATTTGTCGTACGATGACTTCCACGTGTTTATCATCAATGTCCACCCCTTGGAGACGGTACACTTTTTGTACTTCCTTGATAATATAGTTCTGAACTCCGATTTTCCCTTTAATGCTTAGGATGTCATGGGGGTTTACGGAACCTTCCGTAACCTCGTCACCCTTTTCGATGATTTGTCCGTTGTCCACTTTGATCCGGGCGCTGTAGGGAATCTCGTATTTTTTCTCGTCCTGTTCATTCTTGATGATGACTTCCCGCTTTTTCGAGCTTTCCTTCAGAGTGACCTCACCCTCAATTTCCGAAATGATGGCAAGCCCCTTGGGCTTTCTCGCTTCAAAAAGCTCTTCGATCCTGGGAAGACCCTGGGTAATATCGGCTCCGGCTACCCCACCGGTATGGAAGGTTCTCATGGTAAGCTGGGTTCCCGGCTCTCCGATGGACTGGGCGGCAATAATGCCTACGGCCTCTCCCACTTCCACGGATTTTCCCGTGGCCAGGTTCCTACCGTAACATTTTGCACACACACCGTGCTTGGTTTTGCAATTCAGGGTGGTTCGAATGTTTAGCTCTTCCACGCCGGTGGCTACAACGGCTTCCGCCTCTTCTTCCTCGATCATTTCATTTCTTTTTACAATGACTTCTCCGGTTTCAGGATTCACGATATCCTCGGAGGCGTATCGTCCCACCAGTCGGTCATAGAGGGCTTCAATAACTTCATTGCCGTCCTTATAGGCATGAACCTTGGTGGAATCCTCAGTACCGCAGTCCAACTCCCGTACAATCACGTCCTGGGAGACATCCACCAGACGTCGGGTAAGGTACCCGGAGTCGGCGGTTCGTAGCGCCGTATCCGCAAGACCTTTTCGGGCCCCGTGGGTGGAAATAAAGTACTCCAGTACCGTCAGTCCTTCCCGGAAGTTGGCAGTGATCGGCATCTCTACCGTATGTCCACTGGCGTTGGCCATAAGCCCTCGCATTCCTCCCAGCTGTCGGATCTGGTTTTTACTCCCCCTTGCTCCGGAGTGGGCCATAATGAACAGGTTGTTCATCCGGTCCAGGCCTTCCATTAGCTTATCCGTTACATGGTCCGTCGTTTGGGACCAGGTTTCAATAACCTTATCGTAACGCTCATCGTCGGAGATCAAGCCCCTTCGATAAGCTTTTTCAAACTTCTCTACTTCATCTTCCGCACCCTTTAGCAGTCCGGGCTTGGCCTCGGGAACATCAATATCGGAAACACCGATGGTGATGGCGCCCTTGGTGGAGTACTTAAAGCCCATGCCCTTGATATAATCCAGAAGTTTTACGGTTTCGTTGTTGCCGAACTTCCTAAAGCATTTTCCGATGATGGCTCCAAGGGCTTTCTTGTCGCATAAAAAGTCGACTTCCAAAGCATAGGGATCCTTCTCCCGGTCAACAAATCCCAGGTTTTGAGGGACCTCTTCGTTGAAGATAAATCGTCCCACCGTGCTTTCCACCAGTTTTCCGGTATCCCCTTCGTCCAGTTTTCTTCGCACTTTCACCTTGGCATGAAGACTCACATACCCGTTGGCGTAGGCCATGATCATTTCATTCTGATCCTTAAAGACCATGCCTTCCCCCTTGGCTCCGTCCTGGTCGATGGTCAGGTAGTAACTACCGAGAACCATATCCTGGGTGGGGGTGGTGATGGGCTCTCCGTCCTTCGGTGCTAAAATATTGTTGGGAGAGAGCATTAAGAATCGGCATTCCGCCTGGGCTTCCATGGACAGCGGTACGTGCACCGCCATTTGGTCCCCGTCAAAGTCCGCATTGTAGGCGGTACAAACCAGGGGATGGAGCTTGATGGCTTTTCCTTCCACAAGCACCGGCTCAAAGGCTTGAATACCCAGTCTATGCAGGGTCGGCGCCCGGTTTAGAAGCACGGGATGCTCTTTGATCACATCCTCCAATACGTCCCAAACCTCGGGCTTCACTTTTTCCACCATTTTCTTTGCGCTTTTAATATTGTGGGCATGGTCGCCGGAAACCAGACGCTTCATAACGAAGGGCTTGAAAAGTTCCAGGGCCATCTTCTTGGGAAGGCCGCACTGGTAGAACTTCAAATCCGGTCCCACCACAATTACGGAACGTCCCGAATAATCCACCCGTTTTCCCAGAAGGTTCTGTCGGAATCGTCCCTGCTTACCCTTAAGCATATCCGATAGGGATTTTAGGGGGCGATTTCCGGGGCCGGTTACGGGCTTTCCCCTTCGACCGTTATCAATTAAGGCGTCCACCGCTTCCTGAAGCATTCTTTTTTCATTTCGAACGATGATGTCGGGAGCCCCTAGGTCCAGTAGGCGCTTCAAACGATTGTCCCGGTTGATGACCCTTCGGTACAGATCATTTAAGTCCGAAGTGGCGAATCTCCCTCCATCCAACTGTACCATGGGACGAAGGTCCGGAGGAATTACGGGAACCGCCTCTAAAATCATCCATTCCGGTTTGTTCCCCGACTTTCTGAAGGCTTCCACCACTTCCAGTCTACGAATGGTTCGTACCCGCTTTTGTCCCGTACTCTCTTTTAAGTTTTGACGAAGTTCCGTATTCAAGCTTTCCAAATCAATGTTTTTGAGTACTTCCTTTACCGCTTCCGCTCCCATGGCGGCTTTAAAGGTGTTTCCGTACTTTTCCAGCGCATCGTTGTATTCCTTTTCCGTCAGTACCTGCTTTTGCGTAAGTCCCGTATCACCGGGATCCGTAACCAGGTAAGCCGCAAAGTATAAGACTTTTTCCAAGGATCTCGGCGACATGTCCAGAATCAGACCCATTCTACTGGGGATGCCTTTGAAATACCAAATATGAGATACCGGGGCCGCCA
>CAZTIJ010000204.1:0-4173 GCA_964613365.1 uncultured Clostridiaceae bacterium
CCATTTTCGGGTTCCATCTTCGGGTTTGGTGTCCAAAATGCACACCGGCTTCCAACAATTGTTTCATTGATATTACAGACATAGCTGCACCTCCTTAGTTTTTCCTCCACTTTATTCCTCTTCCCCCGGGACTTAAAAGTCTTAAGCACTCCCGAACGAATCCTAAAGTGTGTGTTTTTATCACTCAAATATAGTATCATAAATCAAGGATTTAAGCAATCCATTTCCGGGATTTTTTACGGCCCTTCCATGGCCTGAAGAATCTCTCCGGTGGAAGCATAAAGAGGGATTTCCCGGATTCCCGGCTCCACGCCCCGGTAGGTAAGCACCTCGTAGATCTCCTGCTGCTGAGCCTTTGAGGTGATCACCCCCTCCACCATTAAGTCGTAGACCAGCTCCTCTAAGGAGTGGTTTTTTTCAATTTCCATGACCACCACCGGAAAAGCTTGCTCCTGGCCGTTTTCCTCCTTGGACGGGGCCGGTTCTTCAAAGCCCGCCGCTTCCCCGGCTTCCTCTCCGCCGGTCCTCTTTTTTTCGGGGCCCTCCTGCATGAAAAAGGTTAACAGGCTTCCCGTTATAAAGATCCCCAGGGCCATGCCGATCAACAGGCCGGACCAGACTTTTTTTGTCATCTTTTACACCTCATTTGTTCTTATCCCTCATTTATTCTGTTTTCCCAGGGCGATGACCATTTCCACTTCCCGAAGGCTTTTGTCCAAACTGCGGGCAATCTCCTTCGGATCCATCCCCTGTTCATAGCGCGTAAGCACCTCTTCGTTCTTTTGGGCGAAAAGGCTCTGGTTCAATACCTGATCAAAGGGCTTGTCCTTCGAAGGTTCCTTGTTTTTCATACAGTCCTCCAGGCGATGATGGAGCTGTTTTTGTTCTTTTTTCATCCGGATCAGTTCCTCCTGAATCTCCTCCAGTTCCCGGGCCATACCATAGATCTTCTTGGCATTCAACGCTTCCCGTCCCTGTTCTTCGGTTCTTTGGATTTCCCATTCCCGGGTATCCTTTCCGGCGGTATCCTCTTTCCCTTTTTTAAACAGTATTCCCAGGGCCAAAGCGATTAAGACCACCGTCAGGGCCATCATCAACAGCTGCACCGTCACCATATGCTCACTTAGGTTTCCCACATCCTACACCTCATTCACTTTCCTTAGATTCGTACATCCAGTTTGTTTCCCCGGGACCGATCCTTCCTTTTTTTCCCGGAAGACCCTTCCCGGCCTCCCTCCCGGGGATTTTTATCCTCCCTTTTGATCCGTTGGCCTTTGGTTCCCTCGCCTTTTTGGATCCGACTTTCTTCCTTTTTCAGTCTTTTGGCCTCTTCATTCTCCAGCAACTGGTTGGTATTCAGGGGCTTGTTCTGCTGGTTTTGCTTATTCTTCGCCTCATGCAGAGAGTTTTGATACATCAGCTGTTTATCAATGGGTTTGACAGACATGACATCCCTCCTCGAAGTTTTCTATTGTTGCCCTTTAGACTTACTTTTCGTAGGGTCCGATCACCACGTCCCCCTCTTTTCGGTAGAGGGTGGCATGGCTCATCTCTTCATAAATATGTCGTACCCCGTTGAGAATTCGGACCTTCACCCCGGGATAGATGGTACCGGAAACGCTGACCTTACCCATGTTGGCGTTGGCGATTTTGAACCGGAGACTCTCGATTTCCCGTTCACTGTTGACTTTTTTATCGTTCAAAAACTCCAAGGTCTTTAGGGATTTGATCAGCATGGTCTCCTTCTCTTCGGTAAGTTTGCCCATGGCTTCCAGCTTCTTTAACAACTCAATGGTTTTGTCCAGGTTTAAAATATTTTTGTTGATCTCCTCCACGGTGCGCTCCAAGGCGTCGAAATACTCCTTGTCCTCGGGGTCCAGACCCACTTCCACATTGGTGACGGTACCCATATGGGAGCCCATGACCTTGGCGCGGATCTCCTTTTGGGCCTTGGTACTGCCTCCCACAATCAATCCCTTCTTGCCTCCCACGGAAATGGATCCCTTGGCCTGAACCTCACTGTGGAGAATCGCTTCCGCCTCGATGTTGCCTTTGGCCTTGATCCTGGCGTTTTCTATATATTTGGCAATGATGTTTTCTCCCGAAAGCACGGCCTGATTGTTCCCCTGCACTCCCCGGTTCAGGATGATGTCCCCTCCGGCCTTCAGCTGGGAACCTTCCACCACACCCTGGACCTCGATGTCTTCCTCGGCTTCAATATTGAAGCCCGCCTTCACGTTGCCCCGGACCAGCACTTTTCCTTTGAAAACGATGTTTCCCGTGGAGTTGTCCACAGTGGCGGGAACCTCAGAGACCTTTTTCACTTCCAGTTTCCCGTCGATGAGCTGTACCTGTCCGGTTTCCGCGGCCAGAAGCCGGGTGCCGTCCTCGGAGAGCTCGGTATTTCTCCCCATGGGGAGCCTTGCTTCCCGACCGGTTTCCCCGGGAAGGGTCTCCCCGTGGACATTTTTGCCGGGCACCCCTTCCTTCGGAGGGATCACCTCGGCTAAGGGGGTACCGGCTTCCACATTGTTGATCATATTCAGCTCCTTGAAGTTGATGGTGCCGCTGTCGGAGATCTTGGGCTTCGCCTTGGCCTCCACCTCCACCAGATAGCTGACTTCCCCGTCCTTTCCCTTGATCGGACGATCCCCCCGGGCGATTTGAAAGGGTTTGTCGAAAACCCGGTGGGTCAGGATCTTTTCAATCTGTTCTTCGTCGATGCCGTAGTGGATGTTTTCCTGCTTCAAGGCTTCCATTACCCCGGTTCGGTCGGGCACCTTCCCTCCATAGGGTGTGGTAAGCAGAATGTTTGCTTCCATTCCTTCCTTTCCCAGGGTAATTCGGATTTCACTGTCAATCAGCACTTCCTCCTGGGCCGGCGCAATTTTCACCGGTTCCCCGACCCGGTTCTCATCAATTTCAAAAAGGGACTTGCTGTCCACATCCTGTACTTTTTTCTTTGAAAGATAGGTGATCAGCTCTTTTTTATCACTTCCCAGGGTTTCGGTGTTCTTAAGGGTTGCATAGACCCCGTCCTCCCCATAGGTCAGGGTGAACCCCGGCTTATTTTCCCCCGAGGTTTCCCTGATTTTTTCCATCCCCTTTTCCTGCAGTTCCTCGGAGCGCTCCAGATTCCTTTCCAGGGGCGCTTCCTTTTTCGTAACCCGAAGGGTGACTTTCTTCTTTGTGAATAGACCCTTTTTTTCCTCCAGTAGTTCAACATCCACGTCCTCTTTCGCGGAGCCCAGGTTTTTTAATGCTTTTTCCAAGGCCGCGTCATAGTGTTTTTCCGTGATGGTTACCGACTCCTTCATTGCCCCACTCCTTTACTAAAGAATCTTAGTTCATCAGTCCAGTTGGTTTTTCAAGCGAAGAATTGCCTTTGAATGAATTTGGGAAACCCTGGATTCAGAAATCCCGATGATCTCCCCCACTTCCTTGTAGGTCAGTTCGTCGTAATAATACAAAGAGATGACCAGCCTCTCCCGCTCGGGCAGGTCCTCAATCCGTTGGCGAAGGGTCTCGTAGGTTTCTCCTTCTATGTAAATATTTTCCGGGACCTCCTCCTGTTTTTTCGGCAGGTCGAAGGTGGTGCCCTCCTCCAGCTTCTCTTCCAGGGATACCAGATTGAAACTATTGGTCTGGGAGAGCAGATCCCGGAGTTCCTCCCGGGAGATGTCCATATGATTGCAGATTTCCTCCTCGGTGGCGTGGCGTTTATATTTTTCCTCCAGCTCCCCATAGGCCCGCTCCAGGGCCTTTGCCTTTTGACGGAGGGACCGGGGAATCCAGTCCAGGTTTCTTAACTGATCGATCACCGCTCCCCGTACCCGGATTTGGGCATAGGTTCGAAATTTCACTTCCTTTTGGGGATCGAATTTCTCAATGGCGTCAATCAGTCCGAAAATCCCGTAGCTTACCAAATCATCGTACTCCACATGGCCGCCGTACTGAACACTGAGACGACCGGCCACGATCTTTACAATGTCCACATGCTCTTCGATCAGCCTTTCCCGGGCTTTCGGATCCTTTTTTTCCTTATAATCCTTCCAAAGGCCTTGATGTTCCATGGATGTAAGCCTCCTAGCCTCAATCTGTTTTTAAATGGTTTGGCTTCCGTGACCGATGGTTTTAATAAACAACCGGCCGTCGTCACCGTAGAGTTCAATG
>CAZTIJ010000205.1:0-4146 GCA_964613365.1 uncultured Clostridiaceae bacterium
AAAAGTGTACCAGAGGGTCAGACCCTCTGGTACACTTTTTTATTAGAGGAATGATTGGGTCGAGAGCCACCCGGTCTTTACCGGATCGAAAGAACAATGCCGACGCCTTAGGTATGTCTCATAATCTTTTCAACGCTTGTTCCGTTGCCGGTGGGAGCTTTTTAAATGAGAGGAGGAGTAACATGCCAAGAAAAATACGAAGGAAAAGCAGGACGGGAATGTACCATGTCATCCTTAGGGGAATTAACAAGCAAGTGATCTTTCATGACGCTCTGGACTATCGAAAATTTCTAGAGGTGTTGCAAGAGGCAAAAGAAAAAAGCGGCTTTCGTATTCACGCCTACTGTATGATGAATAACCACGTACATATCCTGATCGAGGAAAGAGAAGACCCCTTAAGTGTGGTTATCAAAAGGATCGCTTCCAGTTATGTTTATTGGTATAATCGCCGATATAACCGGGTAGGACACTTATTTCAGGGGCGCTATCGAAGTCAGCCGATTGATGACGACAGATATCTTTTAACGGTTCTTCGCTATATTCATCAAAATCCGGTAAAGGCCAGGATCAAAGAGCGCTGTAAAGACTATCAGTGGAGTAGCTACCGAGAATATCTTTTGACCGAGGATCCAAAGACACGGATTCATCACGGGATTCTCCCGGCGGATACCGGCTTTATGTTAGATTTATTTGCCATAGATGGGGAACGGGGATTGGAGCGGTTCAAAAGTTTCCATAGGGATTTGGAACCGAACCCGAATGAGGAGAAGCCCATTGATATTGAAGAAGAACATAAGCGCTCCTTTACCGATGAAGAGGCGGGTCTGTTGATTTGTTCGCTACTGGGAATTCCCAGTTGTACAGTGATCAAGGAGTCTGATAAAATACAGAAAAAGGACTATTTGGAAAGACTGAAAAAAGAAGGATTACCGATTCGGCAAATCGCCCGCATAACAGGCCTTCATCGAAATACGGTGCAGCGAGCTTAAAAATGTACCAGGGGGTCAGACCCTCCGGTACACTTTTGGAAGAATAATGAGGGGGGACATATATGTTAGATAAATTCAACACCATCATCTTCGATTTTGACGGCGTGATCTTAAACTCGATGGATATTAAGGGAAACGGTCTTCGAAAGATTTTCAGGGAGTATCCCAAGGGTAAGGTGGAAAAACTTGTGGCCTTTCATCATGAAAATGGAGGGGTCAGCCGCTATGCAAAGATCCGCTACTTTTTCGAAGAGCTTTTAGAGGAACGGGTCACCGAGGAAGAAGTGCTGAAATATGCCGAGGAGTTTTCTAAGCAGATGAAGGTGGAACTGGACAATGAAGACTACTTAATTGAGGATACGGTAAATTTCATAAAAAAGCATCACGGGGACTATCACTTTCATATCGCCTCCGGTGCCGATGAAAAAGAGCTGCAGTATATTTGCGATCGCCTAAAGCTGACGCCCTACTTTAAAACCATTGAAGGTTCTCCCACGGTCAAGGAAGAGTTGGTGGAGGGGATCTTGACCGGATATCAGTATGATAAGAAAACCACCCTATTGATCGGAGACTCGAAAAATGACTATGAAGCGGCGAAGGAAAACCGAATCCGATTTGCGGGATATAACAATGAAGCCCTAAGGAGCTATGAAGATTTTTATATCGAAAGTTTCCAACCTCTTAAGATACAGTATCAGAAGGAGGCTACTGACTCCGGCGGGGGTAGAAAGTCTGCAAACAAAGAGACCACGGATACTGGTGAAAAAATCGGTAAAATGGGGAATTCTAGGGGTTTTAGTATTCGAGGGATCACCCTGGAGGATGAAGGAGCCTTCCAAAAGCTGATAAAGGTGCTGAACGAAGGGGATGACTTGGGCTATGCCGTCGACTCCCGCTGGTACCGAAAAGTACTGAAAGAGGGAGCGCATATTATCCTGGTCGGTCATTATTTAGGGGAGTTGATAGGGGTTTTTACCGGGATGGTCAACACCCAGGACCCTCAGGCGATGAATCTTAATGTGGCCATTCATCCGAAGGTGCGCCGTAGAGGGTTTGGGACGATACTGTACGAAGAGGGCATAAGGCAGGCCAGGAAAAAGAATATCGAGAAACTGGAATCCTATGGAAAGAAGCGTATTCCAGGCGGGGTGAAATTTTTGGAAAAACAGGGTTTTTCCGTGGGTCTTTATTCCTGGGAAATGGAAAAACAGCTGGCAAATCATTGGGGAAAACAGGAGGGCAGCTCATTACAGAAGGAAAACAAAGCCACAACTCCGAAGAAAAGCTCCGAAGAGCCCTGGGGAGGCTGGACAATGGATAGTGTGGCCAAAGCAACCCCTGAATGGGAGGAGGCCTACCAACTGCTGTTAAGGGAATGTTTTAATGACCCCTCGGTACCTGGGGCCTTAGAAGAGGTATTGAAGGATCCTTCCATAGAGGTGTGGTTTTTAGGAAAGGGCAGAGAAAACAGGGAAATAGCCGGAGGTCTGGCAGTGCAATTAAAGCAAACGACCGGCACCGCCTATCTCTTCGATATCGCCGTGCGTCCGAGGTATAGAGGCGAAGGTCGGGGACTTCGGATGTTGGAGGAAGTACTCGATCGATTGGCGGGAAAGGGTTATCAAAAGGCCTCGCTTTTGGTGGCCGGGGAGAATGAAAAAGCCTTGAAGCTATATAAAAAAGCCGGCTTCAAGATCAAAGACGAAGAAATTGTGTTTTATAAAAATATGGATTGATATCAAAAAGTGTACCAGAGGGTCTGACCCCCTGGTACACTTTTTGATTGTAGAAAGACCAAGATACCGCGAAGAAATGGTTTTATTTTACATATAATTTACAGGGTATAATTTATTAATGATAAAAAAACAAAAATAAAATATAACAGGGATAGAGAAACAAATATACTGCTTAAATACTTGGATAAACATAGTTATATAGAAGAGCTCAGAAAGATAGGAGAAAATCGAAAAAATATATAACATTACAAAAAACAATGATTTTATTACCGATATATAAAAATAAGCCCTTGCCAAAACTTCCGCCTTAAGGTATGATATATAGCATCTGTTTATAAAAATACTGCATCGAAGTAAAGCATCGGTGCGAATCATTTAAAAAAACTAGGAGGTTTTATCATGTTAAAGAAAATAGCGGTACTTATTATGGTCTTATCCGCCCTGTTTTTCATTGGGTGTGGAGAAGAAGCAGGGGACGTGGCAGAAGGAGAGGAACTGAGCTCGGAAGAAGCCCAAGAGGTACTGGAAGGAAGTACCTTAGAGGCGATACAGGAGCGAGGAGAATTCACCTTTGCCATGACGGGAGCCTATCCCCCATTTAACTTTATCGACGACACAGGAGAGCTGGTAGGGTTCGATATCGACATAGCCGGTGCTATTGCAGAAGAATTAGGAGTGGAAGCCGTGGGAGTCACCCTTACCTGGGACGGACTGATTACCGGGCTGAACAACGGACGATTTGACAGTATCATCGGATCCATGGCCATCACCGAGGATCGGTTAGAACAAGTGAATTTTTCCGATCCCTATTACTATGACGGTGCTCAGTTCTTCGGGCTGGAGGATGCCACGGAGGAAGATTTAGGGGATTATGACAGTCCTAATGTGGGAGTGGTAACCGGTACGACCTTTCACAGTTATTTAGAGGAAGAAGTGGACAATGTCGGAGATATTCTGCAGTTTGAAAGCGATGTGGACAATATGCGGGCCGTGAACCAGGGAAGAGCCGACGGTATGATTACCGGTGTATTGGTGGGTCTAAATGCCATCGATGAGTATGATATGCCCCTAAAGCCCATTGGAGATCCATTGTATGTGGAAGACATCGCCATCGCTCTTAGACAGGGAGATGATGATCTGCAGGAAGCCATAAACGAAGCCTTAGAAACCATCAAAGCCGACGGAACCTATTCGGAAATCAGTGAAAAATGGTTTGGTACCGATATCTTGGAAGATCAACAATAGGAGGACAGAACTTGGAGTTACTCAATGAATTCATACAAAACATGCAGGAATTTTTTGAAGTAGTCATGATCTACATTCCCCGGTTTATCCCCGGGGTCATCATGACCTTGCAGTTATCGATTTTATCCATTGTGCTGGGAACGGTTTTCGGACTGACCGCCACTGTGTTTAAAATG
>CAZTIJ010000206.1:0-4083 GCA_964613365.1 uncultured Clostridiaceae bacterium
CCGCCGTGGAAATTGCGGAAGTGACCTTCGGGGATTCGGTTATCGGGGCTTTTATAAGTGCCGTACCCGGGGCTTTTTTAGAAAGTCTTTTAGTCTTTGTCCCTTTGGTTGCCATATTCCTACTGATTCGTTTTACCTGGCCTATTAAAAAAGAGGCCCTAAGAAGAATGACATTGGGTTTTATCTATGCTTTAATCGGTTTGAGTTTATTTCTGGTGGGGGTGAATACCGGATTTATGGCAGTCGGTAGTGAGCTCGGATCTTTCCTGGTGGGGCTTGACACCTACTTTTACTTAATCTTAATCGGATTTGTTCTTGGGGTGGCAACAATTTTAGCGGAGCCTGCGGTCTATGTGCTGACCCATCAGATTGAAGACGTTACCTCCGGGTATGTAAAGAAAAATATCGTCCTTGTTGCACTGGCCCTCGGAGTGGGACTGGCCATCTCCCTTTCACTTCTACGAATCGTGGTTCCGGAAGTTCAGCTGTGGCATTACTTATTAATCGGCTACTTGGTTGCAATGATACTGACCTTTATCACGCCGAAACTGTTTGTGGGAATCGCTTTTGATGCCGGTGGGGTAGCCACCGGTCCCATGACCGCCACCTTTATCCTGGCCTTTGTCAATGGGGCCGCCTATGACCATCCCACCGCCGATGTACTCGTGGACGGATTCGGAATGATAGCCATGGTGGCTTTGATGCCCATTATCACCCTACAAATCCTGGGGACGATCTTTAAACTGAAAACCGTAAAAAAGGGGGTCAGCGACAATGGAAAATCATAAGAATGGAAAAAAGGATATAGATATAAAAAAACAGGATACGCTGGAAATAGAACAAGGTATTCCAAAGGAAATCTTTAATCTGCATGTGGTAATCGTGCATCATGGTTTGGGAAGCAAAGTGATGCACCTGGCAAAGGAGTGTGGTATCCCGGGAGGAACCGTGATCCTTGGAAAAGGTACCGCCCAGAACCGATTGTTAAAATACTTAGCTTTAGCCGATTATCGAAAGGAAATTGTACTGGTGCTGGGTAAACAAAGTCATGGAGAGCTCTTTTTAAGAAAGGTTACGGAGAAACTGAAATTTAAAAAGCCTAATAGTGGGATTGCATTTTCCATTCCCGTCAATCAAATAATCGGATCCAAATACGGGGCGGATGCAAGGCCTAGGGAAAATACCAGTGGAGGTGGGAAGATGGATATGTATCAATCAATTTTTGTAATCGTAGATCGGGGAAATGCCAAAGAAGTGGTGGACGCCGCTAATGACTCCGGTGCAAAAGGTGCTACGGTGATCAATGCTCGGGGTTCGGGAATCCATGAAACCAGCAAACTATTTGCTTTTGAAATCGAGCCGGAAAAAGAGATTGTGATGATTCTAGTAAAACGGGATATTACGGAAAAGGTTACCAAGGCTATTAAAGAACGGTCATCCATCGACGAGGCCGGAAAGGGTATTATGTTTGTCCAGTCGGTGGATGAGGTCTATGGGATTCAGTAAGGTTATAAAGGGATAGTAATAAGTTTATAAAGTATTTGCAATTATATAAAAAAGGATCCCGTATTAAAGCGGGATCTTTTTAGTGTAGAAACCTATTCATTGGGTAAACTATTTGTCTTAAGGAGTCAAAACACCATAAATTTTGACAAAATGCTAGCTTTCCGGTAGATAAGTAGTTTATAAAGTTTAATATTATTCTAAATCCGAAATAAAAGTCCTGAGCGTCTTGAGTCCTTCCACAATGCGAGGAGCGTACTTCATAATGAAGTCTTCTTCCTCATTACTAGCAGGTGGCTGGCTTTGATAAGCTTCCAGGGCTTTTTCTCCGTCATAATCCACAAAAGATAAACGGGCACCAAAATCATCTTCCTCAAGCATACAGGCATCTCCGGAAATCACTGCGATATGATAGGGGTGATCAATCAAGGCTTTGCTGACATCATTGGATGTGGTATAGCCCTTTTTCTTCAGCTTCTCTTTTACTCCGTTAAAATCCACAAAAGTGTAAAAAGCGCCTTTCGGGATTGATGCGCTGAGGTTTGGAATACGGTTGATTTCTTTACTGAAATACTCGCCAATTATGCGATGGATCTCCCGGACGCAGTGGATATATTCATCTATTTCCTTATTATTTGTATAAGCGGTAATGGCCGCATGCTGAATGGGAGTTGCCACATTAGTGTAGACGGTGGAGGCAATCTTTTGAAAGGATTTTTGACTCGCCTCCGAGCAGTTTTCCGGCATAATACAAACTCCCAGTCGATAGCCTCCGGAGGAACGGTCCTTAGAGAGGCCTCCGGTAACAAAGGTGCCCTCGGGATATACTTCCCCCATACTGATAAAGGTATCCTGCTGATAAGTAGTGAGACCGTAAATTTCATCGGCAATGACAAAGGTATTGTACTTTTCACAGATTTCTTTTATAGAGAGCAACTCATCTTTTGTATAAACCGCTCCCGTAGGATTATGGGGATTGTTTAATAGAAGAAGGTGCTGCTCTTTTGCTTGGTTTTTAAGTAAATTTTCCAAATCTGAGGGCTGAATTTTATAGTCCTTTTCTTTTTGAAGTCGATAATTCAAAAAACGCTTATGCAAAAGTTTCGTCTGGGGGAAATATCCGATCCAGGCAGGGGAGGGAATGATAATATATCCTTCCACACTGTTTAAAATCATATGGATCAAGGTCTTACTGCCCGGTCCGATAAATACACGATCCGGATCGATGGAGAGGTTGTATTTTTCATGATAAAACCTACATACTTCCTTACGGAGTTCAGGAATGCCTTGAGACTCCGAATAATTTCCCCGGTATGCATTTTCTTTAAGGGATTCTATAATAGGTTTCGGTACGGGAAAAGGAGATTCTCCAAAAGCAAAATTATAGTAATCCAGTGGACAGCCGATTTTACTACAACTCTTTCTCTGTTCACGAATCATAAAAGCCAAACGAAGATTTTCCGGCAGGGCAATATCCTGTACATAGTTTTCCAGTTTTAAAGGCTGTAACATGTTAATCCCTCCATATTTTTTACTTATTAATTATTAATACCCACTTTATCAAAAAAAGAAGAGTATGTATGTAATGTGTTTTACAGAATAATAGAAATATTTCCTGTATAATTATTGTACTGAACCAAATAAATGGATGAGAGGAGACTGTATATGAAAACAAAGAAAATAATTGTATTACTGGGGGCTCTAAGTCTTATAATCAGTGCCCTTTTTTTAGTGGGCTGCAATGAAGATGAAGGGAAAGTGGTGGTGGCTTCAAAGCCTCATGCTGAACAGTACATTCTCGGAGAAATGATCAGTATTATGATTAAGGAGCATACAGATATTGAGGTGGAAAGAAATCTGGGCATCGGAGGCGGAACATCGAATATTCACCCGGCGATTTTGTCCGGTGAAATTGATATCTACCCTGAATATACAGGAACTTCCTGGATGTTTGTTTTAAATCAGGAACTGATAGAGAATCCGCAGGAAATGTATCGGGAAACAAAGGATGCCTATCTTGAAGATTTTGATCTGCAATGGCTGGAGCTCTACGGATTTAATAATACATTTGCATTAGCCTTGAGAGAAAGGATTGCCGATGAGCAAGGAATTTATACCTATTCGGATTTAGCACAGCATTCGGAAGGAATTATTTTTGGTGCGGAATATGATTTTTATGAAAGGGACGACGGGTTTGACGCGCTGGCGGCTAACTACGGATTCGATTTCGAAAGAACGGTAGAAATGGATATCGGACTAAAATATCAAGCCATAGATCAGGAAGAGGTGGACGTGATCAACGCCTTTTCCACCGATGGTCTGCTTAGTGCTCATGAACTTCGGGTGCTGGAGGATGATTTGAACTTCTTTCCCTCGTATCTTGCGGGTACAATAATAAGAGTGGAAACGTTAGAAGAATATCCGGAACTGGAGGAGGTTCTGAACCGATTAGGGGGACAAATCAATGATCAGGAAATGATGGAGATGAATTACCGGGTGGAAGAATTCAATGAAGACCCTGAAGAGGTAGCCCGGGAGTTTTTAAATGAAAAAGGTCTTATTTAAAAGACCCCGGATGCT
>CAZTIJ010000207.1:0-4036 GCA_964613365.1 uncultured Clostridiaceae bacterium
CGGAGTTGGCATCGTTCCAGCCACCGGTAATCGGTGATTTATGAACCAGGGTGTACCGCCCGCCAAATAAGGATTTGGTATCATTGGTTATCCCGGTCATAAACCCGATATAACTGTCGGGCCCTAAGGGGTCTGCTCCTGCAGGCATTCGATCGTAAAGGATCTTTGCCCCGATTCCGTAGCCTCCGATAAAATCCTTTGCTAGCTCCTCTCCTAAGGAATCTTCTTGAATATTTCCTGTGGTTAAATCAACAAAAAGTAGTTTTCCAGCATATCCTGTCGGCAATGGTATTCCTCCTCAATTTTTTTTGCATAAGTCTTACCATTGCTTATACCCAAAAATTTGCAGCTTTATTGATATGATAGTTTTTTCTTTACTAACCGGTAATCTGGATTTCAAGTCTAGCGGGAAGGATAATCACGATTCGGGAACTAACAACGCCGATGGTTACGCTCCAGGGTATTCCTGCACAGATTCTTCCTTTACAGGATCCTCCAACACCCGTTCTCCCACAAATTTGATTCCGATAGCCCCTAAGGGTGCGGTAATAACAATGGATAGAACCGCCAAGGCTAAGATCACTTCACCGGAAGGCACTCCCAGGGTTAATGGCACCGCTCCGATGGCTGCCTGTACCGTTGCCTTGGGTACGAAGGAAATCATACAAAAACCTCGATCTTTCAAGGTGAGCTTCGTTCCCAATAGGGATAAGAATACTCCAAGGGACCTGGCCAAAAGACCGGCGGCTATAATCAAAAGCCCCAACCAGCCCGTGTCCAGGGCCAAATGAATGTTAACTTGGGCCCCTACTAATACAAACAATACCACCTCTGCCAAAATCCAGATTTTATTAAATTCATGGGACAGTTTCCTCGCTAAGGTCTCTTGTCTTTCCAAAATGATAAATCCGATGGCCATCACTCCCAAAAGGCCGGCCATAGGCAGGGTTCCTTGGAGGAAATCCTCCAACGTGGTTAATACAATTCCCGATGCCAAAATCATCAAAAGTTTTTTTGTATCGTCTATCTTGAATCGCTTAAATCCATATAACAGCAACAGGCTTAATCCCCCACCAATACCGATCCCCAGCACAATAGCTATCGGTATGTTTATAAGCTGTGTGGCAATGTTGACTCTTTGTCCCCCGTACATTCCCACAAAGCTTGAAAAAATTGTAATCGCTACCACATCATCCACGGAAGCTGAGGCTAATATCATTGTGGGAAGCCCCTTTTTTTCTCCCTTTTCCCTTTCAATAAAGGAAAGCATGGAGGGAACAATTACCGCCGGAGATACTGCGGCAACAATAAAGCCCAACATTCCCGCCTCCACTGTACTGATCCCCAGAAGATAGCCTGCCACAAGCATTACCGTTAACCCTTCCAGAACTACGGGAACAAAACTCAGTTTCACTGCAGGGATCCCGTTTTTTCTCAAGGCATGACGGTCAATGCCGAATCCCGCCCGAATCAAAATAATGATCAAAGCAATTTTTCTCAAATCCCCGGAAATCATCATCATGCTTTCATCCAGCCAGTTGAAACCATGGGGACCGATGATAATTCCCAGAACCAACATTCCCAGTAATCCCGGGAGTTTTATCAATTTAAACACCTTGCTCAACAGCAAACCTAATAAAATAATCATTGCCAAACTAAACGCCATCTTTTCTGCCTCCTGTATATTGTTTTTTGTCCGTCTTCTTGATACATAAAAAAACTAATGATTACATGTTCCTTAGCAAGTGATCTGAAATAAATTTACAAAAACAAAAAACCCCTATAAAACTATCCCGGAGATAGTTTTATAGGAGTCATCAACTGTTTCACAGTGGTTTAGGGCGAACTCCATCGCCATTCAGCTACTTGAATTATAACATAGACTCAAAAGGACTGCAAAATTTTTAAAATGATTCAGAATCGGAAATATTACTCTTCCGAAATTTTCCGTCTTCAGACCGAGAGCACAGACATCCCGAGGTGGATGCACAAAGCGTCTTCCGACGGTTATGGACCAGCATAATTTTCTTTATACTGAGATATATAAGAAACGGTTTAGAGATTAACGAGGAGGACAGAACATGAACATATTTATGAAATTCATCGCAAAATCAATGTTTGAGAAAAAGACACGACTGATCTTACTGGTATTTGCCATTGCCATGAGTACTGCTCTTTTCATTGGCAGTATCGGTGCCGTGGAAACTGGGCTGGACAGCTTCATTAAACCGATCACCGCCAGTTTTGAAGGGATGGAAATTCGGATCGAATCCGAAGAAAACGGCTTGATAGATGTATCTAAAATCAATGAAGAGGGACTGGATAGGATCCATGGATATGTCTCTTCCCAGGGAATTCATCAAACCGACGACCTGGAGACCGTAAACTTTTACGGTATGGACCGGGATTGGGCGCTGTCAAAAAACTGGGTCGAAGGTGACATGGACAAGGGAATTTCAGAACATGAAGCCCTGGTCTCTCAACGAACCAAAGAAGAGTTAAATCTTCAGATGGGGGACACCGTTGAAGTCCTTTTGGCTGGGAACATCGAAAGTTTTGAACTTGCAGGAATTATTGATATGGAAGGGGTTTTTTACACCGATACCAAAGAGCAGTTTTCTCTAGTGGTTCCTTTAGTTACCGCCCAAGAAATATTTGAGATGGGAACCATGGTCAATCGGGTCACCGCTTCCTCCTCTATGGATAGTATAGAGTCAGGGATTACGCTTTTTAATGAAAACAACCGGGCCTTTCACGCCCAGGAAATTCTTGACATGGAAGGAGCCCAGGCTCAGATCAATCAGATTACCTCGATTTTTTACGGGATGTTGGTCATCGTAGTACTTATGAGCAGTTTCATTATCTATGGATCCTTTAAGCTGCTTATTACAGAACGGCTTCCCGTCATAGGAACCTTTTTCTCCCAAGGTGCCTCAAAGGGAAATGTTCGGCGTATTCTCTATATGGAAAGTGCTTTATACGGAGTGCTTGGTGGCATCCTTGGTTCCGGCCTTGGAATCGGAATTCTTTATCTGATTCATTACTTCCTTGCCCCTCTCAGGGATTACGGAATCATCGGGAACTTTGAGTTTGAAAGCACTTTGATCCTAGCCGGTATGATTTTCGCCGTGCTGTTGTCCATGGCCTCCTGCACGGTTCCCATTATTAAAGCCGGTAGGATGCAAGTGAAAAACATAATCTTAAATATTGAAGAGCAGCATCATAAAAAGGGAGTTTTAGGATTTATCCTGGGAATGCTTTTGCTTGTGGGAATCACGATTTCGGTATACTTGGAACTGGATTTTGTAATCAACTTCAGTCCCATTATGCTCTTAGGTTCTGTAATCAGTATTATTTTGATTTATCCCCGGGTACTATCCTTTTGTACCCCGAAAATCTTTAAGGGTATGAAAAGTTTTAGTGGAACCACCGCCCTTGGTCTTCACAATGTGGAAAGTAGCAAATCCCTCCGGGGAAACATCACCCTGTTGATCATGTCCATCTTGGCTATGGTGGCAATTAATTCCGTCAGTACCAGTCTACAATCTATCGTAATGGATGCTTTTAGGGATATGAACTATGATTATTCCGTGGAACAGATCCGAATGCAAGACCCTGAATCCATTGAGAGTCTAAAGGATTCCCTTGCTGCTCATCCCAATATTCAGGAAGACTCCTTACATCAAATCATGCTGGGGTACGGGAAATTGAACACCACCAACAGCCTGGTTATGGGGATCGATCCAAAAATGTATCGAGACCTGAACCCTTACCTAGGTTTTGATGAAGGAAACAATCAAAGGATCTATGAACGTTTCTTAGAAAACCCGGAAGAAAGGATCATTGTTTCCAAAAACACCGCGGCAATCCATGGCATTCAGGAAGGAGAAATTCTGCCCTTGGAAGTGGATGGAAGAGTAAAGGATTTTGAAGTAGCCGGAATCGTCGACGGAAAACTGTATTACAACGGATCCTTCATAATGATTGATAACCAACAGCTAAGAGACTCCTTCCATTACTCCTACACCGACAGCAT
>CAZTIJ010000208.1:0-4034 GCA_964613365.1 uncultured Clostridiaceae bacterium
AGAGATTCAAAGTTGTAATTACCCTTATCATCCAGAGGTGTGTTTTCTCGATTAACGAAATAATTATCCAAGGAAATACTTACCGGCTTGAGACCATTGACGGATAATTGAATGGACAAGCGCTGAGCAAAGGTTGTTTTCCCCGAGGAAGAAGGTCCCGCAATTAATATGACTTTCCTATGGGTTAAGTCCTTGGAGATTTCATCGGCGATACTTGCTATTTTCTTTTCGTGAAGGGCCTCCGCTATTCGTATAAACTTCGCATCCTGGTCAGAAACAACCAGATCATTCAATGAAGCAACATAATCAACGCCAAGAATTTCTCCCCATTTTTCCGACTCCCTAAAGATCTTAAATAATTTCGGTTGTTCCACAAACTCCGGAACCTCACCGGAATTGCTGGTTGTGGGGAACTGGAGGACCACCCCCGGTTTGTAATACTGCAGTCGAAACTTACTTAAATACCCCGTTGAGGGAACCATGTATCCGTAAAAATAGTTCTTTAACCAACCGCATTTATATAGGTTGAGATAAGGTTTTTCCCGGTATTTCAAAAGATTGACCTTCCCTAATTGCCCGTATTCTTCAAAGTTATTTTTCGCTTCATCCACAGAAACCCTTTCTTTTTCGAAAGGAACGTTTTCTTCAACGATTTCCCTCATTCGTTCTTCAATTCTTTGGATATCTTCTTCCATCAGATCCCTTTTGTATTGAATTTCACAGTAAAGCCCTTTACTAATAGAATGTTCGACGGAAACCTTACAACCGGAAAAGAGTTCCATGGCTGCTCGTATAAATACAAAGGCGATACTGCGCTGGTAAATTCGATTCCCAATTGGATTTATTACATCTACAAAAGAAATCTTCGCATCCTTTGTAACGGTTTCCTTCAGTTCTCGAAGTTTGCAGTCCTCCAGTACGGCAACAATACTTTTTCCGTTGTCAGTAAAGTCATTGACCACCTCTTCAAAGGTTGTCCCTTGTTGATATTCTATTACTCTGTCATCAGGCAGGGTTAGGGTTGCTTTTGGATTCTCCTTTTTCAATAATGATTCCTCCTTTTCTACTATTCAATGGTGCCGATTTCACTAAAAGGAAAAAGTCTTACAAAGGCTTTTCCTACAATATCTTCAATATGAACCAATCCTAAATCTTCATTGCGACTATCCAGGCTATTATTTCTATGATCCCCCATTACAAACAGATGATCTTCGGGAATCATTTGATGAACGTTTCCGTGGGTGTAATCCTCTTCAAGATAAGGTTCTGTTAGAAGCTCGTCATTAATATAAACTTGCCCTCCCCGAATGGCTATTTCCTCTCCGGGCAAACCGATAATTCTTTTTATCAGTAATTTTTGATCTCCATTAATGTCTTCTTGGTTGGATTCAAAAACTATGATGTCTCCTCGTTGGGGGGTCCCCCGGGTATAAAGCAGACGATTGATTATTAAAAAATCATTCTCATCCAAGGTCGGCTGCATGGAATAATGTTTTACAATCGTGGGTTTCATAAACGTAGTAATGACTAAAGCGATAAGCAACGAAATAACAATAGTCTTTACCCACTCCCAAATCTCTTTTTTCATCTTTGTCCTCCAATCTTCTTCTCACTATCCCATTCATTTTATCACTAGTTATTTCTCAAATCAATATAAACCCCTCTACACCGAGGTTCAATACTTTTAATTTGCCTCGGGATATGTAAATTCTTAAAAAAATGTGGTATATTTAATATAGTATACATAAAGAAGCCCCCAGACATCAATCCAATAACAGAAAGTGGGATCAAATCCATGGAGAAACTCAAAGACTTTATTTACGATCATACGGATCTGCTATTATCTTTGTTAGTATTATCAGCCATTGTATTTATCATCGGAGCAAACTTTACTTTTTTTGATCAGGACCTTTCCAGTTTTATCAGTTCCTCCGACAACGGAAGTTCATCAAATAACGAGACCCTTATCGAAGAAGGTCCGACGGGACCTGAAGAAGAAACAGAGAAAGACGACTTAGAAAAAGAAGGCGCTCAGGATGAACAAGACCCAGACAATGAAGAGATCATGGATACCGTTACTGTACAAATACCCCAAGGCGCTACAGCTTCTGCCGTAGGGGATGTGCTGTATGAACATAATCTAGTGGAAAGCTCATCTACGTTTGTGGAAACTTCAGAAAACCTAAATGTCTCTCACCGCTTACGACCAGGGACTTTTCAAATACCCAAGGATGCATCCCTGGAACAGATTATTCAAATATTAATCCAAAGCAGTTTGTAATCCGTTGAGGCCTCGCCCCAACGGATTTTGCTTATCCACATTCTATTGTATTTTTTCCTCCAACATTTCCGCCCGTTTATGGGCCCGGTTGATTAATCCCTGTTTATTTACAATGTGTCTTGTCTGTGTAGCTTCTGCAACCTTCCCAAGCTCATCATGGCAGGTGATTTTAAATTTGAGCACATTGTGATCCATATCCACAAGTTCGGCGGTGGCGGTGACAAATACCCCCTGAAGAGTCGGTGCCAAATGGGTGAAATCCATTTTTTGTGTAACGCTAACATAGTCCTTAGGTATGTTATCGCCTACCAGCTCCACCGCTGCTTGGATCATCAATTGTACTAAAGCCGTTGTGGAAAATAGGGTTTCAATCCCCGACCTTCCAAAACTAACGGATGAATCTTCGTATTGCACACGTTTTTGTACATGATGGGTTTTGCCGACTTCCAAATTTACTCTGAACATACGATCCCTCCTATTCCTATTTTAATAATACAGTCTCTTATTATATTTATACCTAGAAAAGAAGTTTTCACACAGACAATATAAGTTAAACACACCTTGAAAAATTCTATAAAAAAAGGATAAGATCTACGCTTATCCTTTTCCCATTTATTTATAGACTAGAAGTCATCTCCATACCTTCCACCCAACAAGAGTTTTTGTTAGTATTCACGGTCCGTTAATAATGAAACACTTCGTCAATTATCCCGCCACCAAGACAAAGCTCCTCTTCATAGAATACCACTGCTTGCCCAGGGGTAACCGCTTTTTGAGGTTCAGCAAAAATCACTTTACACTTCCCATCCTCGAGAATTTTCACCTGTACTCGCTGATCTCTTTGTCTGTACCTGAACTTTGCAGTACACCAAAATGCATTCCCGGGAGGAGATCCTGCCACCCAATGCAATTCGCTGGCATAAAGGCCCTTCGAAAACAATGCGGGATGGTTTGCCCCTTGCACCACATACAATGTATTGTGAATCAAATCTTTATGGGCTGCAAACCAAGGTTCTCCCGACCCGGAACCAGAGCCACCGATACCAAGACCTTTTCGTTGCCCTATGGTATAATACATTAATCCATCGTGCTCACCTTTTACCTCACCGGTAATGGTCCGCATTTTTCCAGGGGTCGCAGGAAGATAGTTGCTTAAAAAGTCTTTAAAGTCCCGCTCTCCGATAAAGCAAATCCCGGTGCTGTCCTTTTTATCCGCCGTGATCAGTCCGTTTTCCTCTGCTATTTTTCGAATATCCTTTTTAGTGAGTTCTCCAACAGGAAACATGGCTTTAGATAACTGCTTTTGTCCTAAGGTATTTAAAAAATAAGTTTGATCTTTGTTCGGATCGCAACCTCTTAATAAGTGATAGTATCCATCCTCATAACGGATCCTAGCAAAATGTCCCGTTGCCAGATAATCTGCTCCAATGGACTCTGCGTACTTTAAAAACACGTTGAACTTAATCTCTTTATTACACATCACATCCGGATTGGGCGTTCTGCCTTTTTTATACTCTTCCAGAAAGTAAGTGAACACATTGTCCCAGTACTCCTTTTCAAAGTTCACTGTGTAATAAGGGATACCAATTTTCCCACAGACTCTACGAACATCTTCATAGTCTTCCGATGCAGTACATTCGCCTCCTAAGGCTTCTTCATCCCAATTTTTCATGAAAATTCCAACGACATCGTAACCCTGTTCTTTGAGCAAAAGGGCTGCCACGGAGGAATCTACGCCCCCCGACATACCTAT
>CAZTIJ010000209.1:0-4016 GCA_964613365.1 uncultured Clostridiaceae bacterium
GTCCTTACTTTTGAAGGAAAACGATGACTGATGATTTAATTATAGTTCTATTATACTATTATTACAAAGATTCACAATGTTTTTTTGAAAATTTTTCTAAAATCTTGGTTTTTATTCTTTTTTTGAAAATTTTCCGTAAATAAAAAACACCTTGGAAACTTATATCATAATTACCCCGCAGATTTCCCTTTAAACCCCCTTCGAGGAGATATTTTGTAATTATTTTTTTCACAAATAGCAAGCCTTTTAAGGGCATAAAAAAATAAATCCAAAACCGATGAAGGCGTTGGTTTATTTTCACTTTCGCTTCACTAAAATCACTTCATTACCCGCTTGGTTATAACAGACGTAGTCCGCCCCTTCCATCATGATTTTTAGGCCCCGGCCGGATTCTAGAAACAACTCTTCCGGGGGAATGTTGTTGCTTTTTTCTTCGGTACGCTGAAGTTTTTTGTTGCCGGGAAAACCCTTTCCGTAGTGCTTGATCCGAACGGAAACCCGCTTTTCGCTGAGTTTAGACAGATTTATGGAAATGCTTCGTTTTCCCTTGTTTCCGTAGCCGTGGAGCACCGCATTGTTCAGGGCTTCACTGATGGCCATTTCATATAGGTAGTCATCCATTCCCATACCCTCTTTTAAAATTTTCGAGATCATATCCCGGGTATATTTAATGGTGTCTACGTCTTTGATGGATATTCTGATCATGGATTTCATCATTATCCTTCGCTCCTTCTGGGTCAATGGATCCGCTGATCCTTGGTCCGTGGTTGAAATAATATTACTGTATTAGTACCCGATTTTTTAGTCCTCTACCAGGGATTGTTAAAAAGGACGATAAATTTACAAAAAACCATAAAAAAGACCTTTATGTTTAGAAAAACATAAAGGCATATCCTACCGAGGATAGGATCATGGCCAAGGCGATGGCAAGAACGATCACCCGGCTAAAATTCTTGTATTTTCGTGGTTGCAAAGCATTCACTCCTTTGAAAAAGGCTTCTTTAAGATTATGTTGACCCCATTATAACATATCCCGGGGGGAAAAGAAAACCCGGGAGGATTCAAAATTTTCTGTAGTATCTTTCCTAGCAATCCGTTATAATAAAGGTATTAATGGTAAAGGGAGGTTACTTTATGTTTACAACACTCTTTCAGATACTATCGGTGCTTTTGATCCTTTCCTGGTTTCCCCTGCTGCTGCTTCCGAAATCCGTGATCACACGAAAACTGTTATTCCATAAGAACTACTGGGTGTTGATCGGCGCTCTGTATTTTGTGACCCTGTTTTTCTTCGGCTGGGAAATCAACTGGCTGTCCTTGATATTCCCCTCTGCTGAGGGAATCGGAGAAGTCTTTACCCATGAACACCTGCCCCTGTTCGCCTGGCTACATATGATGATCGGAAACCTGTTCTTCGGCCGCTGGATTGCCAACGACGGCTTTAAAAAAGTATATTTTCTGTTTCCCTTTATGCTGGTTACCGTATTGCTGGGACCGGCGGGCTTAGCCTTTTATATGATCTTCGACAAGAAAAAGTCGGCGGAGCGGGAGCGACGCCGGGCTCGAAAGGAAGCGGCAAACAGTTATTAAGTTAAGGGCCCCTAGGGGCCCTTTTTTTCGTCTGTTGCCCTATTCGTTCTCTACCCTACCGGCTTCTACCTACGGATCAGTCCCCACTGTCCGTCCACCTGGACCGGGGCTCGACCACTGCTGAAATGATTGGCCCGCTGAAATTGAAAGGGGTATAGAAGATGGCCGGATTCATTGATATAACTCCACTGCTCCCCCTGTTTCACTGCGGCGTAGCCCTCGGAGAAGTCTAAGGCTCCGTCAAACATGGCATCGATCACCAGATCCCCGTTTTGATCGATAAATCCCCAGTTCTCGTCGATTCGAACCCGGGCAAAACCCTGGTTAAAGGGTAGGGCCTGGGAAAATGTTTTCGGGATTACTTCTTCCCCTTCCCGGTTAATATACCCCCACGTCTCCCCGGTCATCACCGGCAGCAGGCCTTCATTTTTGTCCAGAACAAAGTCGTATTCCAAAGGGATTACCGTCTCCCCCTGTTCGTTGATGTAGCCCCATTTCCCTTCCCGCTTGACCCGGGCCAGACCTTCGGAAAAGCCCTCGGCGGCCTGAAAGGAGAGGCCGATTACCACTTTCCCTTCCCGGTTGATGTAGCCGTATCCCTGAGGCCCCTTTACCGCCGCTAATCCTTCGGAGAAGTTCCTGAGACTGGCCGGGTCCTTTTCAATTCGATCCTCCCCCATCAGGTTCGTCAACAGACCTCCTTCCAGGGTAAGGTAGGTCCAGTCCCCGTCGGTCTTCACCTTTGCCCGGCGATTGTAAAAGTTCATGGCGTAGGGGAAGTTCCTGGGGATTACCCAGTCCTCCTCCCAGTTGATGTAGCCAAACCGGTCCTGTTGAAGAACCGGTGTTACCCCGGCGGTGAAATCCCCACCCTTTTCATACTCGGGAAAGATCACGTAGCCGCCGCCGGTGGACAAGTAGCCGATGCCCTCCTCGCTGTGTACCCTTGCCAGGCCGTTTTCATAAGGGGCAATGTAGTCGTATTCCGGAGAGATGAAAAATCCGTCCTCATCATCGGTTTCCGCCGCCGCAAAGCGGATCATCATGATCAGGATCAATAGTACCCCCGCTACTCTCCGGCATCTTTTCTTCTTTGTATTTTTCAAGGACTTCCCTTCCTTTCTTTTCTTATGGTATCGGTTCCTTTGGTTTTATGTATTTTCCTCTTATCCATTGTATAATCTTTAGGGCCCGGGAACAATGTTTTTTTGATCTCGGTTCATGGTTTATCCCCGGTAATACAAGCTTTATACTAACACCTTTCATTAAGACATTAAGAAAAGCCCGAAAACTCCGGGGACTTCATTCCCGGGTCTTCAGGCTTTACTCTTGGTATTTTTTTATCATTTGGCTCGATTACTTCTATTTACCATTTATTCAGGTTGATATCCCTTATGACGGTTTGGACTAGATTAATCCTCTTAGTCTTAGAGACTGCTCAATTCGCTTGATGCTGATCATGAAAGCTGCATTTCGAATGTTAGTGTTCTTTTCTTCCTTAAGATCCCAGATCTCTTCAAAGGCTCTTTCCATTAATTCCGCCTGCTTTTCCTGAACCTTGTCGAAGGTCCAAATGTCCCGGGTCAAGTTTTGAATCCACTCGAAGTAAGACACGGTAACTCCACCGGCGTTGGCTAGAATATCCGCTACAACCACGACGCCTTTTCCGTCAAGGATCTCATCGGCTTCAATGGTTGTGGGTCCGTTGGCTCCCTCGGAGATGATCTTCGCTTTGATGTCGTGGGCGTTTTCTTCGGTGATTACGTTTTCTAAGGCGCAAGGCATTAAAATGTCTACATCCAAAGTCAGTAGTTCATCCCGGTGTAACTCGGTTCCCCCTTCGTATCCGGTAAGGTCATTGTTGTTGTTCTTTAAGTGCTCCATAAGAGACTTGATGTGGAATCCGCTTTCATTTACCAAGGTACAGGTAGAGTCGGATACGGCTACCACTTTTGCTCCCATTTGGCTGATGTATAAGGCCGCATAGGAACCTACGTTACCGAAACCTTGAACCGCAACCCGTGCACCCTCTAAAGGCATGTGCATTTTCTTCGCTGCCGCTCTTGCCATAATGGCCACTCCGTAACCGGTAGCTTCGGTTCTTCCTAAGGATCCGTAAAATTCTACGGGCTTTCCGGTAAATACTCCCGGTGCAAATTCTCCGGTAGCTCTTTCATATTCATCGGTCATCCAGGCCATAACTTTTCCGGAGGTTCCCACGTCCGGTGCAGGAATGTCCACTTTTTCACCGATTACCGGTGCGATGGCTCTTGCATAACCTCGGGATAATCTTTCATATTCCCCTTCCGATAAGGATCTGTGGTCTACGATTACGCCACCTTTTCCTCCACCATAAGGTACGCCTACAACCCCACACTTAAAGGTCATCCAAGTGGATAGGGCTTTTACTTCGTCCATGTTTACAT
>CAZTIJ010000210.1:0-3988 GCA_964613365.1 uncultured Clostridiaceae bacterium
CACTCTTTATGCTACTAGGGATATTGCCGCCGCCATCTACCGTAAAAAAACCTTTGATTTTGAGAAATGTCTCTATGTTACGGATTATTCCCAAAATCTTCATTTTGCGCAGTGGATGAAAGTGATTGATCTAATGGGGTATCAATGGTCTAAGGACCTTGTTCACATACCCTTTGGCCGGGTAACCCATGAGGGCAAAAAAATTCAAACCCGAAAAGGAAATGTTGTTCTTTTACAGGATGTACTGGATGGAGCGATACAACGGGTGCAGGAAATTATTGGGGAGAAAAATCCTGCATTGGAAAACAAAGAAAAAGTAGCGAAGGATATTGGTGTGGGAGCCATTATTTTCAATGACTTGAGTCACAGTAGAATTAAAGATGTGTCCTTCTCTTGGGAAACGGCCTTTAATTTCGAGGGGGAGACCGGTCCCTATGTCCAATACACCCATGCCAGGGCAGCCAGTATTCTACGAAAAGTCGATGGAGACATGGATACAGATATTAATTGGGAAATATTAGATCAGAAAACTTCCTTGGATGTTTTAATGAGAATCCATGGATTTAGCGAAGCGATCATTCAAGGGAAAGAGAAGAACGAACCTTCCATTGTTACCCGATACGTTGTCAATCTTGCCCAGGACTTTAACAAATTTTATAATGAATGCCCCATACTCAATCAGGAAGAGGAGGTCAAAAAAGCAAGATTGGCCTTGGTTTCTGCCACGAAACAAACCATTAAAAACGCCTTGTATCTTCTTGGTATCGAAGCTCCGGAGAAAATGTAGCTTAGTGAAAGGGGGATTAAATGGAGCCTAAACAACATTTGTTTTCCTTAACGGAATATTATGATAACCAGCTGAATCATAATGCTAAAGGAAATGATGAAAACTACAGTGATCTTATGGAGCTTATGATTATTATGGGAAAATCCCTTGTTACCAGCAAGGAACAAGAAAGGCTATGGGTTGATGTGCCAAGGTTAAAAAGGGAGCTGGTGTTGTGGAAATATTATCGGAACGGAAACATTCAATGTTTTTTATTAAACAAGAATGAAGAACACCATGATTTTCCAGTTGGCACAGGAATCATAAGCCTACTTCCCTTAATAATGGGAAACTTTGATGGGGAGTCTTTAGAAAAAGAAATGACTTTGTTTGCCCTGGAAACAAATCAAAGTTTTTCAAATTTAATAATGCTGTTGTTAATGGGAAAAACTGTGCATGGAATTATGCATAGACAGTATAGCAATGCCGATTCTGTAGTTTCCTTGCTAAAGGAGTACTTGATTCATTTGAATTACGAATACCTTTTTCCCATGCCTCCTCAAAACAGAAAGAAAAATAAAATTGAGTTTGAAAAAGCTAAGATCCAATGGATCATGGATTTAGACCGTACAAACCAAGAAAAGCTTCCCTCGAAAAAACCTCTGGATAGCAACAGCAAACTTATTTTCATTCAAAGCATTTATTTGTTTGGTAAATATCATGAAAACCCATCAATTTTAAATGAGCTGGAAAACCTAAACATCTCCGCAGAAGTAAAACTCTTTGCTTTTCTTTTGAGGGATCTAAAAAAGCAAAAGCACAGTCGAGAGTTGAGCTATTCCTCCTCGAAAGGGGATTGCAAATCAGGGACCACTGGCTTCGTAAAGGAGATGGACCGATACTTCAATAAATTGAAAGGGTTCGAGATAGAAAAAAAACCCTTGAATACGGCGAAAGAGAAATTTGGGAAAGTCATAGAAACCAAAGAACTTTTTTCCATGGAACCGGGTGAAAAAGGGAAGCATTCAATACTCAAAGAGTTTGAAGTTACTAAAAAAGAAATAGCAGGTAGTTATATAAAACTACATGTGAGAACCAAAACACGATTGTATAAACTAAAAAAACCATTAGCTCAAGGCTAATGGTTTTGCTGTTTGATGTGGTTAAGCAGTCCGGGGAATCAACCAAGAGTTGGCTTTCCAACTGGCTTCAATACTGGAGTTGTGTACCATATTTGTCATTATGAGAACGGAAACCAATGAAGAGATTTGAATGGAGTATTCTATGTCATTTAACATCGACTCTTCCTTTTCTGTGTATTCTCGATGATAACCCTCAATAATCTCTTCGATGTCATCAACAGAAAGATTTATAAAATCCAAGGAAACTTCAGGCGCTGGGAGCGCTTTGGTAAAGACCTTGAACTTCTTATGAAGGGCTTTTTCATAGGCCATATGTTCCATAAAATTGTTTTTATATTTTTTCCGATCGTTATGGGGAACACAAAAGAAGTCAGAAATAAAATGATTGATTATACCGATTTGTTGAGAGATAAACTTGATGTAGTTATGATCATCGGCATAAGCATGTTCCGTCAGTTCTTTAATTTCTGTGCAGATCAATCTTAAGGACTGGGGTTTAAAATGATGGAGCTTAAGTAAGTTGGGAGCAATGTCCGGCTTAATGCTTCCATAGAGCAAACTGCTCTTATTCAAGGTTATTCCCAGGGATTTTTCGGTATAATTATGGATATGATTTGCAATAATCATATGAGTTTGGGGTAGCAAAATTTTTCCACCTTTCTATAGTATCGAAACCACCAACGAATTCTTCCTTTAATATTATATGATAAATGTCGATCTTTTACAAGGGAACTGCTAATTGAAATGATTCCTCAGCTTCTCATAGCAGTTGTTCTTATGCAAGAAAAATAGAAGTATGCTATAATGAACAATGAAAATAACAGGAAGGAAAGGGTTACGATATGAAAATTATGTTAACTGGAATTAATTCAAAATATATACATACGAATCTAGCTATACGTTATCTCTATCAAAACCTGCTGCAACTGGAGGAAGAAGTATTAATCAAAGAATATACGATTAATCAGCATTTAGGAGATCTATTAAAGGGGATTTATGAAGAGCAGCCGGACATAATTGGGATATCCTGCTACGTGTGGAATATTTCTCTGGTTCATCAACTGGGCCGGGAGTTAAAAAAAGTACTCCCTGAAACAATGATTATCCTGGGAGGCCCTGAAGTAAGCTTTGAAACCCGTAGAATTATGGAAAGGGAAGACTACATTGACATTGTGGTAAAGGGAGAGGGAGAAAGAACCCTATATGAACTGCTCAGAAGAATCAGTACAAACGATAGTTATCATGATATGGACAACATCGCTTTTCGTGTACGGGGTAAAGTAATGGAAAATTCAGAGAAACCCTGCAATACATTGGACCCATCGGCCCCTTTCCCTTATGAAGGGCTGCCTATAAATCCTAATAAAATATATTATTATGAGAGTACCCGGGGATGTCCATATAATTGCGAATACTGCTTATCTTCTGCAATTTCAGGGGTGAGGTTCCTACCCCTAGAGAGAATTCAACGGGACCTGGATTTTTTTCTGAAAAATAAAGTAAAACAAGTCAAATTTGTGGATCGAACCTTTAATGCGAATAAAAGTCATGCCTTAGGAATTATGGAGTATATTCTGGAGAACCATAATCATCATACCAACTTTCATTTTGAGATAACGGCGGAGCTTGTAGATGAAGAGTTTATAGAATTTCTAAAAAGGATTCCGATGGGTTTGTTCCAATTTGAAGTCGGAGTGCAATCGACAAACCCTGAGACCCTTTCCGCCATAAATCGAAGAATGAATTTTACAAGTATTATCGAGCCCTTAAAAGCTTTAATAAACCTTGAAAATATTCATATACACTTGGATTTGATAGCGGGTCTTCCCTATGAGGATTATTTCACGTTTAGGAATTCTTTCAACGATGTTTTTAATTTAGGTGCTGAGAAATTACAATTAGGATTTCTTAAATTATTAAAGGGTTCAGAGTTGCGTAAAAAAGCAGGGGAATACGGATACGTTTGTACCGACGGACCACCCTATGAAATATTAGCGAATCAATGGATTGATTATTCGGAAATTTTCAAGCTAAAAGACATAGAGAATTTACTGGAAAAATATTGGAATGACCACCGATT
>CAZTIJ010000211.1:0-3974 GCA_964613365.1 uncultured Clostridiaceae bacterium
GCATGCTGATTGCGGAATAACCGTGCTTTCGAATAAGCAGTACCACAGCATTGAAAATTTTTTGTTCAATGTTTTCTATAATTTTCGGCATTGCCCCATAGCCACCTTTTTTTCTTCATTCTTAATGAACACATATTCATATTATCACAACAGTCAGCTAAAGTAAAGCCAATGAACTGGAAGAAACCAAGGGATTGTTCAAGGGTTTATATCGTCTGAGCCACTTGATCCAAAGCTTGATCCAGATCAGCTATTAGATGCTCCGTCTCTTCAATTCCTACGGAAAATCGAACTTGTCCTTCTGCAATACCCACTTTTTTTCTTTCTTCCTTTGACATCGTAGCATGACTCATGGAAGGAGAGTGTTGCATTAAAGAATCCACACAACCTAAGCTAGTGGCCAGACTAATAAGCTTTATGCTATTCATAAGTGCTTTTCCTGCTTCAAATCCACCTTTTACATCAAAACTCATCATTCCTCCAAAATCTTTCATTTGCTCTTTCGCCAGTTCATGTTGAGGGTGACTCTTAAGACCGGGGTAAAGAACCCTTTCCACCATAGGATGCTCTTCTAAATACTCCGCTAACTTTTGAGCATTTCTGCAGTGAATGTCCATTCTCGGACCTAGGGTTTTGATTCCTTTGGCAATCTCCGAGGCATCCATGGGAGAAATGATCCCTCCGAAAAACTCTAAATATGGTTTTTTCATGTGATCCATAAGTTCTTTCGATCCCACAATCACCCCTCCTAAGACATCGCCATGACCATTCAAATATTTCGTTGCGCTATGAAGAACAACATCGGCGCCGAGCTCTAAGGGCTTTTGTAAATACGGAGTTGCCCAGGTGCTATCCACGAACAACTTAGCATCAGCATCATGGGCTAACTGTGCGACTTTTTTAATATCGGTAATGTTGAGTACAGGATTACAGGGAGTTTCAACATATACGACCTTGGTATTTGGCTTAATCGCTTTCTTTACGCTGTCGGTATCCGTGGTGTCTACCATCGTTACTTCTATACCGTATTGAGGAAGGACGTCTCGAACAAAGCCGTAAGTACAACCATAAATAATGTCTCCCGTAACTAGATGATCTCCTGCTTTCAGAGAAGACATAAGAGCTGTTGAAATCGCCGCCATGCCCGATGCAGTTGCCAAAGCCGCCTCTGCGTTTTCCAATGCGGCTATTTTACTTTGAAGGGCATCCACTGTAGGATTTCCAAATCGTCCATAAGCATAACCTTCTTCTTCGCCATAACCTATTCGAATGGCCTTCTCCACATTTTCAATCACAAAAGTTGATGTGCGGTAAATCGGAGCCACATGGGCCCCGGTTGTAGGACATGGTGCACTTCCAGCATGAACGGCTTTTGCATTAAATGATTGGTTATTGTTTTCCATTGTACAACCTCCTTTATGATGATTTATTGCTAAAATCATTTCCTAATCACCGGTACTACATTCTTTTTGCTAGTATACTCTAGCGTCTAAACAAGACGCCTTATTTGATCTATGGTAATCATTCTAAACTAATTCAAAAATTTCTCAAGGGTTTTGGTGATTTTTTTGAACTTTCAAACATTTCCTCTTTTAAATAGTCAGCCCTGTTTTTATACAGCTGAACTTTTCGATGGGCGTAAATTTAGTAATTTAATAACCTCCGGTATTAATCCGCCGCTTGATTAAAAAAGTTCAAAGAAAAAAGCCACTCAAAAAGTGGCTTAACTCCTGTTTAATGGTTCTTTAAACTGAAACCTATCACTGCAGCACCAATAGCTCCCACAAATTGTGCTTCCTCTCGGTAAAAAACCGATGCCTTTAGCTCCTCTTCCAAGGCTTCTCTGAACAATGGACTTTGAGATACACCTCCGGTTAGAAATACCTCTTCTTTTATTCCCATGCGCCTAAGCATAACCGCCGCCTTCTGAGCGGTGCTATTAATGATTCCACGGGCTATTTCTCCTTTTTCCGCCCCTTCCGCCAAAAGGCTTATCACTTCCGATTCCGCAAATACGGTGCACATGTTGTTTATTTTACAAGACCTATGCCCTTGGGCCAGGGCGGATAAATCTCCTACTTCCACACCGAGACTTGTGGCCATGACTTCCATAAATTTCCCCGTTCCAGCAGCACATTTATCGTTCATCAGAAAGTCTAGAACCTTTCCTTTTTCCGATAGGTGGATCACCTTACTATCTTGACCGCCAATATCAATAACGGTTTTAGCTTTCGGATGCAGGACCTGAGCCCCTTTTCCATGACAGGTTATTTCAGTGACTACTTTTGAGGCAAAATCCGTCACCACCCTTCCATATCCCGTGACCACAACTTTCGGGTTGATCGAAGGGTTTTTATTCCCTGTACTATCAAACCGCTCAGTAAGATTTTCCTTTATCGTAATCCCTCTTTTTTTTAGGATTGATTGATAAGCTGATTCTCCGGATTTTTTAGGACTCCATCCCGTAGGCAACAGGACTTTCTCTAGAATTTCATGGTCTTGATCCAACAACACCCCTTTCGTTGCCACGGATCCGATGTCGATTCCGATAGATAGTGCTTCCATTTAATATTCTCCTCGAATTTGCTCTAAGAAAGCCTCCACTCGTACTTTAATTTGACCACGATCGGAATTGGAATAATCGGTTTCGATCTGGATAAAGGGCATTTCTAGTTCTTCCTTCACAAACTTTCCTACCTGATAAGATTCAATATTATAAGTATGACAGGCCTGCCAAGTTAAATCCACCACGCCGTCCACCTGATAGTCCTTGGCTAACCGGTCTAACAAATCCAACCGACTGTTGTTCGGTGTCATACAGGAACAGGGGGTGGATAGGTATTTTTCCGCAATCGCCTTGATCGGCTCTTTTTCTTCGTCAATCATAGTATCAAGACCTTTATATCCCGTGCAGTTTTCCAGAGCAACAACACTTGCCCCACTTTCTTCCAGAAGCTCCACAACTTTTTCCGACCCCGCACCAATGGGTACTCCCGTCAGGAGTATTCTTGGTGTTTCGGCACTGTAAGGACTTTTTCCTTCTTTAATCATATCCTTCGTTTCCAAAATCAATTCCTCAATTAACTGTATGCCTGCTTCCTTATCGATATTAAATCCTTTTAACCACTGGGCCATCATCATATCTTTGCCACTTAGGGGCGCCGGCTTTACCTGATTCAATGCATGAAGATCCTTCATTACCTGTCGCTCCCGATTCCCCAGTTTGATGGCAGCCTTCAGTTCCTCTTCTATGATTTTTCGATCAAAGGAGTCCTCTAAAAAGCTTTTGAACTTTATCATTTCTTTTTCCCAAAACTTCAAATTCTCTTCACCCTCTCCCTGCTGAGGAAGGTTCATCACATGCATGGGTTTCATTTCTCCCATCAGTTCATACATCTTCTTCTTTCCATCACAGGTGGTCTCCGCCAATAATACATCAGAAAAATAAAAGTAAGGACAGGTATCGGTTACTGCAAACCCGTAACTGGACTTGATTAAGGGGCATAGGTTACGCGGCAGTTTCTCCTCCGCTGCGGAAATGGGGTCTTCCTTGGTACCACATAGGGTTACAGGAATGGCATCGGCTGCCATGGCAATCTCATGGGGGGAAAAGACACAGTAGGTCCCCACCACTTTTCTTCCTTTCTCACTGGCTTCCTTAACTTTTACGGCATTGATCCCCCGTTGTTCTTCTACTTTTTCCATTAATCTCGGCCTCATTTACTCCAACTCCTTTGTTATTTTTTTGTCTTATCTACTAGTATAGTAAGAAAACACAGATTAGAAAAATTGAAAAGTTCAATAACAATTAAGTTTGCAATAAATTTCTTGAATCCGAGAAAGGAGTAAAACCCCTCCTGCAGTTTTTCGAATCTCTTTTAGGAAATATACCGGCGATGAAAGTCTATTTTCATTTGAAAAAAGTACTCTAGGTGGTATAAAAACAAAAGCAGGTGAGCCCAGTCTTCAAAGGC
>CAZTIJ010000212.1:0-3958 GCA_964613365.1 uncultured Clostridiaceae bacterium
CAAGCTTACAAAAGACACGGAATTGGAACCCATTTAATGAAAATGGCAATCGAGGAGTTTGGATCGGTTCGGCAAAAGGTGTTGCTTACCGAAGATACTTGGGAAACAAGAGGGTTTTATGAATCCTTAGGTTTCAAATCCTGCGACGATGGAAGAATGGTGGCTTTCGCTAAGCAGGATTCATCTTGAGGGATCGACGCAGCCCAATATATAAAAAGAGCTTGGCGGGAAATAAACGGAATGTGGAAACTAGTGGGGATTGACTATCAAGATCCCAGCTGGCTGGCGGGGTGTATGTATTGGAAGGATGTTTGTTTCAAAATATTATTCGGTATTTTTTTTCGGGGAAATATCCGGCGGTAGCAATTAAAGAGAAATATGCCAGGTATTTTGAGGGAGAGGAGGTTGCGGTTCGTGTAACTTAGAAAGACAATCAACTTTATTGCAGTCCCAGTTGGTTTACTTGTTTTGGAAGGGAGTAAACTGCATTTGGCGTCAAACTTGTCCATTACATAAAATAGAGGGGAAAAGAAATGAGAGAGGAGTGATGTATATGGGTAATACTAATATAAGTAGAAAAATTGGACATTTCTATTGAATATATAACAATTAAGGGGATTTGGTTATGGGCATTAGAAAAAGGGTTCACAAAGGAAAAAACGAAAAGAAAGACATAATAACGGTTCTGGTGATTGTTATGATTTCTAGCCTTGTGATGGGAACCGCAGGACTGAATGGAGAAGAAGGGTTTATGCCTGTTAGGAGCTTGCAGTATGAACGAGCTAAGGTTCTCGAGGTGCGAGAAGAGGAAGTCTTGGAGGACCCGTCGATAGACAGCGTATATTCGGGGTTTCAAGAGTTGGAAGTTATGATCCTAACGGGCCCATTTCGGGGGCAGGAAACTTCCGTTTACAACTCCATCGGAAGGGGACATAGCATCATTGCTGAATCGGGGATGAACCTAATTGTCAGTACTATGGGACGTGAGGGCAGTCTAGAAAGCATAGATATTTACCAATATGAACGAAGGTGGGGGATCTATGTTTTAGCGATTATTCTTTGTATTGTATTAATTCTAGTGGGAAGAAAAAAAGGACTAATGTCTATCCTTTCGCTATTGTTTACAGGAATGTTGTTGTTTTTCTTCCTTGTGCCTAACTTACTACGAGGATCTCAACCGGTCTTTATCGGGATAATAACGGCGGTCCTTTCAATAACGGTAAATTTCTACTTTCTAAACGGATGGTCTAAAAAAACCTATGCGGCGATTCTTGGGACATCCTTAGGGTTGATTGTAGCCGGAACCATGGCTTATTTGGCCGGTACAGTGGGAAACATCTCCGGAATTCACACAGAAAATGCGGATCAACTGATGCTTATCGCCGACGAAACCGGCCTACAGTTTCGAGGGCTTCTATTTACAACAATCCTGATATCCGCTATGGGGGCGGTGATGGATGTGGGTATGAGCATTGCTTCCGCCGCCTTTGAGTTGGACCTGCAAAACCCTGCTATGAAAAAAAAGGAGCTCATTACCTCTTCACTGAATGTAGGGAAGGACATTATCGGCACCATGACCAATACTTTGATTCTTGTGTTTGTTGGGGGAATGCTGAGCAGTATTATTGTATCCGTAGCCTACGGGATGCCCTATCACCATTTTATCAACAGTAATCTTGTGGCCATCGAAATAACCCAGGCTTTAGCGGGGAGCATCGGCTTGGTGTTGACGGTACCCATTACTGCGTTTATTGCCGGGCATATGGCAAAGGCAGTGCGGGTAGCGGGTAATGAAGAATAAAGTCAACTCGTCTTCCTTGTTGGCTGTCCTAAGGTTTATAGCCGTTTTGAATTGCCCTTTGAAGAATATCTTCTTCAACGCCGTTCCAATCCATTCCCGTTGCTTTACCGATGGTACCGCCTTCCCAGTCCCAAAGAAAATTGTGGTCCTCGTCTATGGAACGTACATCTCCATGATACCAGTTGGAAAGCATTTCAATCATTCGTTTTTCCACAAAGCTAAGGTTTTCCACCGCCGCCAGTTCCGTTAATAAGGTGAAAATATTTATGTCGTTTAAGGTTAAATATCCCCATTTTTCCTTGGCCACGATGGCTCCGTGGGTCATATGGTGGACGTCCCGGACAATGGCCGCCGTGGATCGGGGACTGATGGATTCTAGGTCACCCTTTTCTTTGGCATACTGAAAGGGATCGAAGTCTCTTCCCCTATACTCCTCCGGTACCGGCACCTCAAAATCTGCCTGAAGGGTTATTTCTTCCTCCACTTCGGTGGATTCAACGGAAGTGCTTTCTTGGCCCTCCCTAAGGTTTTCCATTGTTCGAGGTCCTTCGTTTTCAACGTTGCCTAAAACTGATTGCAGAATGGGTAGGTTATTCAAAACCAAAATGAAGGCCAAAAGCAGTCCCAGAGTAACTCCGAAAATGAAGACAGTCCTTAGCCGCTCACTGTGAAAAACTTTTTTCATTTGGCAATCATTCCCTTCAGGATTGTTATACTAAATTTTAACATTTCATACTTCTTATATACAAGATTTTCTTCGTAAATTTATCTTCGATATTTTTAAAGAAAGGAAGCTAAGCGGTGAAATAAAAATAGGCGCTCAGGGCTCCGACAAACACCAGTACCGTGATCACGTTCAAAGAAACAAAGCGTAGCAATCCATGGGTGCCCGGCTGGGACCGGTTATGATACAGAGCCATGGATAACAGGAACGCCGTACCGAGTACCAGGATTCCCAAGCTCCAGAAGAGAGAAACTACCGGAAATAGCAACAGCAAAAAGAAGCTGAGACCGTTTAGTAAATAGATCCACTTTTTTACGGTTTGAGCACCCCGCATAATGGTCATGGTTCTTTTTTGATGCCTTTGGTCCGAAGGCTCATCGGGAAGGGCCGTGGAAATGGCGCAGCTCAGATGTATGGGGAAAAGAATCACAAGGATGAACCAGGGAAAAGCACTGAGAGTATTTCCTTGAATATAATAAGAAAATAAAGGAAGAACCACGGAAACCCCCAGGGCTTGAAGTAATTCTCCTCCTCCCCGGTAGGAAAGCTTGAAGGGAGGGTAAGAATAAGCCCAAAGAAGGAACAGGCTAAAGGCTATAAAAAGAAGGCTGAAAATCCGTTGGTACACCAGAGTGAAAAGAAGGCCGAGGAAAATATTTCCCGCAATTACGGTAAGGATACCGTTCTTCAAGGATTTTTTTGATAACAGACCTTCCACCAGAACCCTGGAACCTCCGGAGAAAATATTAAAAGTATCATTTTCCCGATCTCCTTCAAAATCCGCATAATCATTGGCGTAAACAATATAAAGCTGGATAAAAAGACCGAAAAGATGAATCAGAAAAAAAAGAAAGGGATCAAAGGTTTGCTTATAATAAAAGGCCATGCTCTGTCCAAGGAGCAAAGGGAAAAATATGTAGCTTTGAGAGGGGAGCCTAGAAGCTTGAATCCAAATGAGTAGTTGTTTCATGTCATCCCAACTTTCTGCGGTTGTAGGTAAAGTATGTTTATTACTTTTCATACATACCACAATATCCTTGGCTTAATCAGCAAATCAGAAGTGGTGAAAAGATATTATAAAAATGAGTCAATAAAAAAGGAAAAAAGCAGAGCTAAGCCGTATAATATTATATAAGGTAAATACCATAAAGAGGAGTGGGTATTCCAAGGTCTTGGTATTCGGCCTTTGTTTTTACGAGCCGTATTTATAAAAAAAGCAATATTAACGGGGTGTGTCAGGGTAATGAAAACAATTATATACAGCGTAGAAAACCGGAAAAGCCTCCCGGACTCCACGGGAGTGTACTGTTTCAGCGACTCAGAGGGTGAGGTGCTGTACATCGGAAAAAGCGTGAACTTAAAAAGTCGGGTAAACTCTTATTTTATAAAAAGAGGGGAGGGCGAAGGACCGGATAAATTCCTTCGAATGAAGA
>CAZTIJ010000213.1:0-3872 GCA_964613365.1 uncultured Clostridiaceae bacterium
TTGTACCCATGATCGAATGAAGCATCGATAATCCTCCCGGTACTAATAACTCCTCAACTTTCTCCATATATCGTCCCAGATTTTCTTTGCCTACATGTTCAAACATCCCCACACTGACAATTTTATCGAACTGAACTTCCTCTGCGTCTAAATCCCAATAATCCAGTAGTTTTACTTCCACCTGATCGTTTAAACCGAGTTTTTCGATTCTAGTTAATGTCTCTTTATATTGTTCCTCGCTAATCGTTACCCCCGTCGCCTTTACACCGTATTTCTGAGCCGCTCTTATGATCAGTCGACCCCAACCGCTGAAAATATCCAGCAGTGTTTCTCCGGGGGACAGTTGGATTTTTTTTAAGATATGGTCGATCTTGTTTAGCTGCGCCTCATACAATATATCCTCCGGACTTTTAAAATATCCACAGGAATAACTCATGGTCTCATCCAGCCAAAGAGAAAAAAAGTCGTTTCCTAAATCATAGTGTTGCTGAATGTCTTCTTTTTGTTTCTTCTTAATATGATTTTTAGGCAACAGTTTTGATGTTGCTTTTAATAATTCTTGCTTCTTTCCTTTTATCGATTCTTTATTGCTTTTTGCTATTTTCATTACTTCGTCAAAATCTCCCTCGAAATCGATAATGTCATCCATATAGGCCTCACCAAGTGCAATCATCGGGTCTGAAAAATCCAAAGAATTTGGTGGCGATTCATTAAAAATAATTTTAACTTTCGGGTCTTCTTCACCATAATTTCTTACATCCTGATCCCAGTATTCAACAGTAAGCCCGCCCTTTTCAAGGGTGTTGAAAAACGAATGCAACACTTGCTTTACCATACAGTTACTCCTCCTTTGTTTCTCATTCCTTCGCCAAGAACCTCCCCACCCTCAAAACGCCACTACTTTTAGGCGGGAGGTGAATTGGTGCTTTTATTCCAGAACCAGCTCCAGTTCTATATGGTTTTCCTCGGAACCGTCTCTGGCAGATATTGAAAAAACCTCCACTATGAACTTTTCACCGGCGGAAATCGCTTCCGGTACTTCCAATGTCACATCAATGGAACCCCAGTTATAGCCGTGACCTGTGGTAAAACCGCTCTTTAGCTCCCGGCCTTCCCGGTCGGATATTCGGTAGTTCACCGTACCTTCAAAGACCAATTCGATTCCCTCCAGATCAAATTCCCGAGGGACGATATCCTTTGGTCCCGGAGAGAAAAGGCGGATATTCTCATCACCGGCCGTCATTTCAGGAAGCCAGTCCAAATCCTGCAGCACCGGTAATTGTGCGAGATCCCCCTCTGCTTCGAAGATTACCGGTATAGAAGTCGGCTCAGTGGTTTTCACATCATAGGGATACGTAATGGCATCGGTTACCACTTCATCCTCGCCGGGTTCTTTGAAGTTTACCGTTACCACCAGTTGATCCTCTTCTTCCCTTATGTCTGTAACCTCCACTTCATATCCTCCTGTGGGCCTTTGTCCATAAGTTGCCAGCAGGTATAGAACCCCGTCGTATTCTCTTGCCTGCCCCATCTGTAGTTCCCTGGAATATTCAATCCACGTTTCTATTTCTTCCGGAACCAACACTTCTTCATGCTCAGCAAAAGAGGATATGGGTTCGTCCCAGTAGAAATGTCCGTCGTCCCAAACTTCATTTTCCACTTCAACGAGTACCCTTTCCACTTCCTCAAATTGGGAAGCGGTAAGAACAAAGGACCCAATGAATACGGAGCCTCCAACGGTTCCCCCTTGCCAGTCCCCTTCAAACATATTTCCACTGACGTTTATCGTCGCGATATCGTCTTCGATGATTACATCCCGTATTTCCAGACTGTCATGGACGACCGGCAACACGCCATACTCTTCTTCTTCTTCGGGCAAAGGTCCTTGAATCAGCTCTTCCAAAGCGGCTCTAACCATCATTTCCGGGGTTTCCGGTTCTCGTATTTCCCTTGAAACCGGGGTTACATAACCATATTCTCCAACCGTACCGGTTTCAATGGCATCTTCGTCTCCAAAATATAAATCAATCTCCACCGTAGGATCTTCCTCCCCATTATTTAGGCCGTTACATCCCATCAAAAATCCAGGAACTACCATAAGCAAAAGTACAAAAATCAATAGTTTCTTTGTCATGGAAAATTCTCCTTTCTAATTTCAATTCATTAGAAAACCTATCTATTTCAAAAGACCCAGCAAAAATTGCAATCACGAGAAGAATCCGCAGATGAAAAACAGCATCGAGAATCTCTAGAGATTCACCATGCTGCGTTGTCAACCAATGCTAAATTATTATCACCTGTTCTATTATTTACCCGACATTAATGGAATAAAACATAAAGCCGCTTACCATGCCATCCCTCAAAAACAACCCTCACAGGGGATGTTTCTAAGGTCTTCTTCGTAGGACAGAATATTTTTCACATTAAGTTTAGTGATAATTCCTCGATCACTTCCAAAATTCCGTTAGCGGTATCCAGGGAAGTGATGCAGGGGATGCCGACTTCCACGGCGGCCCGACGGATCTTAAACCCGTCCCGATGGGACTGTTTCCCTTTTGCCGGGGTATTGATCACCATATCCACCCGGCCGGCCCTAATCAGATCCAACACATTTTCTTCTTCCTCTCCAATCATTCCCACTTCCCGGCAAGGAATTCCGTTCATTTCCATTGCCTTAGCGGTGCCCGCTGTGGCGAAAAAACTGAAGCCCTTTTGATTAAAGCCTTTGATCAGGGGCATCGCCTCTTTTTTGTCTTTATCGGCTATGGTAACCAATAGCCTGCCGTCCAAGGGAACCTTGATCCCCGAGGCCAGCAGGGCTTTGTAAAGAGCCTTGGGATAAGAGGCCTCCATACCGATGGATTCTCCGGTGGACTTCATCTCCGGTCCCAGGGACGGTTCCACCTGCAACAGTTTAGAAAAGGAGAAGACCGGCGCCTTGACGGCGTAAAAGGGAATTTCCTTGGCCACGCCGGGAGTGACGCCGATTTCCTTAAGGCTCATCCCCATTGCTGCCTTCGTTGCAAGATTGATCATGGGAATGCCGGTTACTTTGCTTAAAAACGGAACGGTACGGCTGGATCGGGGATTGACTTCCAGGAGCAGAATTTCCCCGTCCCGGATCACAAACTGGAGGTTGATCAGCCCTTTGATCCCCAGGGCCGCGGAGATTTTTCGGGTTTTGCCATAGACCTGTTCTTTCTGGGTCTTTGTCAGTCGAAGGGGCGGCACCACCCCGATGCTGTCACCGGAATGGACGCCGGCCCGCTCCATATGTTCCATGATGGCGGGAATCACCACGTCTTTCCCGTCGGAAATGGCGTCCACTTCCACTTCCATCCCCTGTAGATACTGATCCAGCAGCACCGGATGCTTCGGGGACACAAACACCGAGGTTTTAATATAGTTGTTCAACTGCTCTTCGCTGTGGATGATCTCCATATTCTCACCGCCCAGTACATAGGAAGGACGAATTACCAGGGGATACCCGATGGCCTCCGCCGCCTGAACCGCTTCCCCTTCTGAGCGGGCAGTTTTTCCAATCGGCATGGGGATATCCAGGGAGGCCATCAGCTGATTGAACTTATCCCGGTCCTCCGCAAGGTCCACCGCCTCCACGGAAGTGCCCAGAATCGTAACCCCCTGTTTTGCCAAGGCTTCTCCAAGGTTGATGGCCGTCTGGCCGCCGAACTGAATCATTACGCCGTCGGGCTGTTCGATGTCAATCACATTCATAACATCCTCCGGGGTCAACGGTTCGAAGTACAGCCGGTCCGACGTGTTGTAATCGGTGCTGACGGTCTCCGGATTGTTGTTGATGACAATGGATTCAATGCCCAATTCCTTCAACGTCCAAAGGGCATGGACGGTAC
>CAZTIJ010000214.1:0-3866 GCA_964613365.1 uncultured Clostridiaceae bacterium
GAATCAACAAAAGTTACATGAAGAACAAATACGAATAATGAACCATTTTCGAATAAGAATTGAACAAAATCATTCCATTCTTCCTAAGTAAGGAGAGGGTAAAAAGATCACCGGGAAGGTGACTTAACTCTTTTCAACCATAAAGGGATGAAGATTGGGACCGGAACAATGTTTAAGGAGGAGTATAAAATGAACATAACAGAGATGATAGACGATCAATTTAGCGGAGTCATTTCCATCGTCCAAAGAGGGGAGCCTATTTTTCAAAGGGGATATGGATTTGCTGATAAGGCAAATGAGATCCCAAACGGAATGGATACAAAATTCGGGACAGCTTCAGCCGGTAAAGTGTTTGTGGCAACGGCAATACTCAGACTAATAGAACAGGAAATGATCAGTTTTGATACAACCATCGGTGAAGTGTTGAAATTTGATCTAAAGAAAATAGATCCAAAGATCACGGTAGGTCAGCTGTTAAATCATACTTCAGGAGTACCGGATTATTTCGACGAATCGGTCATGGATAATTACGAGGCGTTGTGGGAAAAGATTCCTAATTACAGCATCAGAAAATCCTCGGATTTGATTCCTTTGTTTATTGATAAACCGATGATGTATCCCAGGGGCGAAAGATTCCAATATAACAACACGGGGTATGTGGTTCTGGGGCTGATGATTGAGGAGATAACAGGAAGGCCCTTCGATCTTTATCTGAAAGAGATAATTTTTGATCCTTGTAAAATGAAGGATACAGGGTATTTTGAGCTGGATAGATTACCGGCTAAATGTGCTTTTTCTTATATTTTTGATCAAGAAAAGAATGAATATCGTACGAATATTTTTTCCGTGGACGCCAAAGGGAGCGGTGCAGGAGGTGCATTTACAACAGCCATCGATGTGGAAAAATTCTGGACTGCACTCGTAGGGGGAGAGCTAATCAAAACAGAGTTGGTGGAAACCATGTTTTCTCCCCAAATAGCAAAGGGATATTATGGCTACGGTGTATGGCTTCTTAATGGGAAGGTTCCTTCATTTCAAGGTTGTGACCCCGGTGTTAACTGTATCACATCCTATGATCGGGATAAGCAATTGATGATCACGATACTAAGTAATATTGATTATGATGTAGAACGGCTGCATGACAAAATAGATACTACATTTATAACAGCGTAGGATCAAAAATATGGGAATAGGAGAGTGCCTGACATGATGAATAAATGTTTTGTTCCGTTTCCGGAGCTTGAAACGGAAAGATTGATACTTCGACAAGTTATGAAAAAGGATGCAGACCAATTATATGAGATGCTTAGTGAACCTGAAGTCGCGAAATACGATTATTTTTACCCTGTAACCTCTAAAGCGGAGGCCCTTATTTTTGTGGAAAGGTTTACTAAAGAGTTGGAGGAAAAGGAAGAAATCACCTGGGGGGTAATCCTAAAAGAAACGAATCAGTTCATCGGAACATGCTGTTTGGGAGAGTTCAATCAAGGCGCGAGAAGAGCAGAAATCGGTTATGATCTTACCCAAAAGCAATGGGGGAAAGGATACGCCACGGAAGCGGTAAAAGCCGTTATTGATTTTGGATTTAATCGAATGAACTTAAATAGAATTGAAGCTACCATAACACCGGGAAATGATGCATCGGTTCAAGTATTGAAAAAATTGAACTTTACCCGGGAAGGAATTGTAAGGGAACGGGATTTGATAAAGGGACAATTGGAAGACGGAATAATTATGTCACTTCTTAGAAGAGAGTATTTGTAACCTCCGTTTATGTCTCGGGAATAATCAAGGTATGTGAAATTATCCTTTCATTTCAGAGTGTTCTTTTGGCATAGAAAAGATATTTATTATTTCGGGAGGTGCTTATGGAAAATTATATAGAGATAAGTGGAGTGAAAATTTGGACTGAAATGAAAGGCAATAGGAATGGGCCTGTTATTATTTTATGCAACGGTGGACCAGGATCATCGGACTATTTAGAACCGGTATCAAGCATGATAGAAGATATCGCGTGTGTTATTCGGTTTGAACAGAGGTCTTGTGGAAGGTCTACAGAAGATTATAACTGTGATGTGGAAAGAACTATTGAAGATTTAGAAGAAATAAGAAAATATTATAATGTATCTTCTTGGATTGTTGGTGGACATTCCTGGGGAGCAAATCTGGCACTTGCATACTCCTTGAAATATCCTGTTAAATCAAAGGCATTACTATATATTAGTGGTAACGGCATTCAACGGAATCGTGAATGGTCAACGGAATACCGTGAAAACAAAGAAAAACAGGGTGAACTTGTGCCTAAGATGGAAAGCAATGATACCGTTAATAAGCTTGGAAACAAATCATGGCAAAAATATATTCAACGGCCCTCATTGCTTAGAGAAATTTCAGAGTTAACTATCCCCTCACTTTTTTTATATGGCTCTAAGGATGTTAGACCTAGTTGGCCGGCAGAACAAATTTCTAATGTATTATCAGATTCTAAATTTATCATGGTAGAAGGCGCAGCACATTATATATGGTTAACCCACTTTGCGGATATGAAAACTGCCTTAAGAAATTTCATTCAAGAAATTTCATTATAAAAATGTACTGGGCGATGAGGCTTGCCACTGGGTATAGAAGTAATATTAGTGTCACCACTATAAAATTCTAAAGAGGGAGTATAGTAATATGCTAATAGAAAAAGATGCATCCTTAAAAAACAGTTTAAGTGGAAAAACAGTACTGTTAACAGGTGCCGGTGGTGGGATCGGATTTGAAGCAGCTAAGGCCTTTGCTTACATGGGAGCAAAAATCATTATCGCTGAAATTGATAGTGGCAAAGGTTTAGAGGCCGAGGGGTATATTAATAACTTATATTGCAACAAGTTAGCAGAGTTCTATGAGGTTGATCTGGCAGATAAATTACAAATTGATGAACTTACAGCCTATGTTTTTAAAAACTATGGATGCCCGGATATTGTTTTTAACAATGCCATCGTTACTAAAATGGGAACCATAGATGAGGTTAGTTGTGATTTTTGGGATCAGAGTTATGGGGTGAATTTTAGGGCACCATTAATTCTTACACAAAAGTTTCTTCCGAAGATGAAGGAGCAGAATCGTGGAACCATTGTATTCGTATCATCCTCAGGAGCGGCACCATATATGGGGGCTTATGAAGTGTTTAAAACCGCACAGGTAGAACTGTGCAACACATTAGCAATGGAACTTGAGGGAACAAATGTATATACCTATACGATTGGACCAGGTTTAGTGAAAACAGAAACTGCCATGGAGGCAATTGAAATTGTTTCTTCTAAAATGGGAATGTCTACAGATGCGTTCTACAAAATGAACAGCACACATATTTTAGATGTAGAAAGTGCAGGGGTTGGATTTGCATTGTCCGTTAAGAATGCCAATGTTTATAATGGACAGGAAATTGGATCGACTCAGGTACTGATGGATTTTCAATTGATCGAAGAGGACAAGAAAAACCCCCTTCCTGTTTCACTTGATGAAAAGAAAGCTAGAGAAGCCCAGTTATATATGAGAAAAATATTTTCAACTTTTTCAGAACAATACCAAGGCTGGAAGTCGAAGAATATCTTTGAAAAACAATGGGTTCTAAGGGACTTTAAAAAATCCATGTCCCTGTCGGCGGATGAAGCCTTTGAAAGGTTAAGGTTACTGGATCATGATATTGAAATCGGCAACTATGAAAGGCTATATGAAGAAAGCGTTTTTTTGGAAAAATTAAAAGAATACTGGAAACACCAATTGAGATTACTACAGAGCTATGAAAAGAATAAAAACAAACGGGAAGAAAACACTCAAATTATAAAGGGTTGGATTTTAGACATCGAAAGAATCTTATC
>CAZTIJ010000215.1:0-3850 GCA_964613365.1 uncultured Clostridiaceae bacterium
TGTATGGTAAAAAACAATAAGGAAGTGAGAATCCCATGAATAAAGTCCATCTTACCTTTGTCCAAATGGATATTGAAAAGGATCAGTTCCAAAAGAATAAGGAAAAAATCCGAACCCTTCTTCAAAAGGCGGACCCCACCGACTTTATTATCCTTCCGGAAATGTGGTCCGTGGATTTCGATTTCAAAAACATGAAACATCACGGAAAAAACTATGATAAACCCTTGGGGTTTTTGCAACAGCTGGCCCGAAAACACAGAGCTACGGTCATCGGCGGCAGTGTGCCTCAACAAACCGGAGATAAGCTTTTTAACACCACCTTTGTTATCAATGCCACGGGAACATTACAGGGCAGTTACTGGAAAATGCATCTGGTCAGCCATGACAATCTGGAAGGACAGATATTCGATCGAGGAGACCGGATCCCCCGATTCTTCTCTCCGAAAACCACCTTCGGGGTTACCAACTGTTATGATCTTCGTTTCCCGGAAATTTTCCGGGGGATTTCCTTAAACGGTTCGGAGATGATCTTTCTCGTGGCCCAGTTCCCGGAACCCCTGTATCCCCACTGGATCACGCTTCTCAAGGCCCGGGCCATTGAAAACCAGGTCTACATCGCCGGGGTAAATCGGGTAGGGTCCGGTTATTTCGGCCACTCCCTGGTGGTGGATCCTCGGGGGGAAGTACTCTTCGAAGGGGATGGGAAGGAAGGCCTCTATCAGATAACCGTTGATCTGGACCGGGTAAAACAGGAAAAGGAAAAGCGCAACGATTTATCCGTCATCAATGAACATGCCTATAATAAATGGGTATATCCCCATAATTTCATTGGTGTGGGGGGCCTAATGGAAGTGGAGGGCAAGGTGCTGATGGTTAAACAGAATTACGGTCGCCTAAAGGGCATGTGGCTGATGCCCGGAGGACACCTGGATAAAGGGGAAAAGTTGAACCACGGGGTGGAGCGGGAGGTTTTCGAGGAAACCCGTATCAAAGGAGAGGCAACGGATATCATTGCCATTCGCTCCAACAGTACGGAAGAGGTGGTGGACTGCTACATCGTATTTAAAATGGAATACATGGAGGGCACTCCCAAGGCCGACGGTTTTGAAAATACCGACGCCCGGTTTTTCACCCGGGAGGAAATCATGACCCGTCAGGATGTGGCCCCCTTGGCCGCGGAAATCATCCAGTATTACTTTCAAAATAAAAACCGGGGCTTTAAGGAACGAAAGGACTTTGCCTCCTTTAATGACGACTACACCCTCTATACGTAAAAACTATTGCCCCATCCCCGGTTCCCTCCATGCCATTGCAAGCTAGACAGCCTATGGATCGTAAAATTTCAAAAGGAGGGGGTCCTTGGCTAACTTCCCCAAGGACCCTCTCCTTTATCCGCTGTAATAGTTACGGTCTTTGATCAGCGATTTTTAAAGTCCACATAGGACAAATTGGTTTCTAAAAAACGGGCAAGGGCGTAAAGCACATCGGACAGACGGTTGACGTAACGGATGACCTCCTTGCGAATCTTCGCTTCCCTGCTAAGGGTAAGCATCCTTCTTTCCCCCCGCCGGCAAATGGTCCTGGCCACATGAAGGGCCGCACTCTCCTGATTGGAGCCGGGAACAATGAACATGGATTTTTCTTCCTTGCTCATCTTTTCCAGATACTGATCAATAACCCCCTCTAAATGCTGAACATCCTTTTCTTCGATTTTTTCCGGAAAATCTTCCCCTTTGATCGTGGCCAGCTCTCCCGCCACGTCAAAGAGACTGCGCTGAATATCAAAAAGAAGGTTTCTGATTTCCTCATCCTTAATAAAACTTCTGGCAAGGCCGATGCTGGAATTAAGCTCGTCGATGGTTCCGTAGCTCTCCACCCGGATGGAATCCTTATCCACCCGGGTATCATCAAATAAACTGGTCTTTCCTTTATCTCCGGTTTTTGTATAGATTTTCACCAAATCACCTCATTTTATATTTTACTATACTCTATACTTTCCCGGTTTTTCAGTAAGTAAACATTTTGCCGAAAACTCCTGAATAGATCAGGGATTTATAGAATCAGGGGATCCCTTCCCGCCCCTTTCCTTTTCAACTCCCCTCGAATCAGGCCCGCAATCTTTTCCAGCCCCTGACGGATTTCCTTATCCTCCACATTGGCAATGCTCATTCGAAAAAAGGATTTATGGGAGGGTTCGTGGAAGAACAGATGTCCCGGAGCGACAATGATGTTCATGGCTTCCAACTGGCTGACAAATTCCTGTTCCTTGATCCCTTCGGGAAGCTCAAACCAGAAGTTCAGTCCCCCTTTGGGGAAAGTGTATTTGACGGTTTCGGGCATCTGGGCGGAAATTTCCTTCATGGCCAGATCAAAGCGCTTTTGATAGAGGTTTTTCAGAGCCTCAATATGCTTTTCCCAAAGTCCTTGACCCATATACTCCTTCAGGGCCCGTTGCAGCAGTCCGGAGGTGGAAATATCGGAAATCAGTTTGGCTTCCCTAAGAGAAGTCTGGAGTTCCTCGGGGACCACTAAAAACCCCAGGCGAAGGCCGGGCATGAAAATTTTCGAGAAACTCTTTAAATAGATCACCTTGTTCTCCTTGTCCATGCTTTTTAAGGTTCTGCTGTCCTGGGAGTAAAAGCTCAAATCGCTTAAGTAATCATCCTCCAGTATATAAAAATCATACCTTCCCGCCAGAGCCAGGAGCTGCTTTTTCTGGTAGCTGCTGTAGGAGGTTCCTGTGGGGTTTTGGAAGTTCGGCATCACATACAGCAGTTTGGGTTTTCTCTTTTTGATGGTTTCCTCCAGTTTTCGAAGATCTATGCCGTCGTTTTTTATCGGGACCCCTTCTAAGGAAACTCCTTTGGACCTAAAGGCCCCGATGGCTCCGGTATAGGAGGGATTTTCGATAACCACCGTATCCCTCTGGGAAAGCAGGGCCTTTACAATCAGATCGATGCCCTGCTGAGCCCCGGAAATCACATGAATCTGGTCTTCGTGGCTTTGAATTCTATATTTTTCAATGTATAGGCGCAGTTCCCTGCGCAGTTCCGGATCTCCCTGACCCTGGGTGTATTCAAAGGCCTTGGCCCCGTCTTTATCCATTACCAGATTAATGATTTTTTTAAAATCCTCGATGGGAAAAAAATCATAGGAAGGGGTGCCGCTGGCAAAATTCAGCACCTTTTCCTCCCGGGATTTCACAAAGCATCCGCTTCCCGATTTTTTTACGATGTAATCCTTTTCCTCCAGGACTTCATAGGCCCTTACCACCGTGGCAATGTTCACCCCCAGAAACTGGGAAAATTTCTTGATGGCGGGGAGCCGCTCCTCCCCTTTAATCATGTTCTCCTCCATCATTTCCATCAGTTGCCGGGCCAGCTGCTGATAGAGATGATCCGCCCCTTGTTTATCCAATGCGATCCTTCGATACTTTTCCATAAAACCGGCTCCTTTCCTGCTTGAGAATTCCCTCGGACGATACTATACCCCTGAAAAATTGCGGCTTTCCCAAGGTTTTTTGAAATTGACCTTTGGTAAGAATTATGAGATAATACACCTATCATTGGAATATTCAAAATTCTTTTAAAAACTGTCAAAGTGAGGTGTGTTTATGAAAAATGTTTACAATGTGGGTATTATCGGCGTCGGCATCGTGGGGGAACGTTTAATCAAAACCTTTAATCAAAATCCCCGGTTTCGAATCATCCAGATCACCGACAACAACCCGGAACGACTGAAGGAAATGGCGGAAAAATATGATCTGACTGCGGTGGACCATTACCAATCGATCCTTGATAACGCCTTGGTGGATCTGGTGTATTTGGCCGTCCCCCCGAGGCATCACCAT
>CAZTIJ010000216.1:0-3817 GCA_964613365.1 uncultured Clostridiaceae bacterium
AAGCCATGTACAGGACTGGGTATTCTTGATCTGTTCTTCCGCCCACGGGCCGTAAATATCTTTCAAACATCCAATGGCAGCGGCGTTGTAACTCATTAGATTCATAAATTTATCCGTAATCAGATAGGCTTTCTCCCCGGATGCAATGATCTTATTTTGAATGCTCAACGCAATTTTTGCCTGCTCATGCTTTTTAAAATTCTTATAGGCATTGGCAATATATACATAGATTTTATTTAGGAAGTCCGTTTCCTCTTCGGTGAAATCCCCATCTTCCAGTGATTTGAAAAACACCACCTGAATGTAGGCGTTGATGCCGAAGGCCATACTGATACTATAGTGGCCGTTAAAATGCTCATTGATGAACGCTACATAAGGGGATCGATCATAATTCTTCGTGTTTATCAGTTCCGAAGACTTATACAGCCGGGGCTTTACATTAAAATAGGTCAAACCGTCCCGTACCGCTTCCTGATAGACCTTTTCTCTGATGGGATCCTTGCTGTAAAAATCATGGTAGGGATGTTCTTCTCCCCCCGTCGCTAACCCTTCATTATTGATCCAGGACAAAAAATTCCCCTTCGTATCGAAATAAGCAATAACTACGTTCCTCAAGCCGAAATTTCGTCCCAAGGAATCCAGTAAAACATAACTGAAAAATTCCGGTGAGGAAATCTGATGTTCCGACAGTTCCGAAAAAAAATCCATATTATCTATGCTTTCCTTTTTCATAAGGACCTCCTTCACCGATTATACGGCGGTACATTTATGGGTTCCACCTTTACGTTGCGTTATGATTAATATTCTATCAATATATTGTGCCTTTGTCTATTAAAGGCTTTTTTTGACTCCAAAAGCAAATAACACCAGGATCATCCCCTCCGGAATTATCCATTGACAACTTCTTAACAATTCGATACAATTAGAGTGTACTCTATATGCAATCTACTTATGGAGAAACCTTACAACTTCCTCCTAGGCCATGAACCAATGGCAAGGAGGAAATGAAAGAAAGGAGGAAGGAGGCTGTCCAACGCTACCTTTTCGCAAATTTTCCTAAGTACAACAACAAAAAGGAGAGATCATCATGAAAAAAACAATTGTTATCTTATTGATTGCACTGCTGGGACTACTGGTTGTCACCGGCTGTGAAGAAACCGAGGAGGAAAACGGCGACGTTGAAGTTGAAGTTCATGAAACCGATGTGGTGGTTGTAGGGGCCGGCTCCGCCGGTATGATGGCCGCCATGGAAGTGGCGGATTTGGAAAAGGATGTTATCCTGCTTGAAAAAATGTCCTTTGCCGGAGGCTCCACCGCCCGAGCCGGCGGATCCTTTCTTGCTGTGGGATCCTCCATCAACGAAAAATTGGATATGCACTATCCCGAAGAGGATCTGGTGGAATTTTTAATGGAGGAATCCGACGGCACCGCCAACGAAGAATTGCTACGTCGGGTAATTTCCATTTCGGGAGAAACCGCCGATCTGATGATGGATCGGGGCATTGAACTGGATACGGAAAACCTGCTTTCGGGAAATCCGAAACGAGAGGAACTTTGGAGAGTCCAGGCAGAAGGCGGCGGATCGGGATTAGCCCTTAATCTGGTGGAGGCCGTGGAAAACAAAGATATTGACCTTCGATACGACTCTCCGGCCACGGAGCTTTTGCATGAAGATGGTGTGGTAACCGGGGTCGTGGTGGAGGGCCCCGAGGAAACCTATCATATTCAAGCTGAAAAAGTGATCCTGGCTACCGGTGGCTTTGCCAGAGACGAGGCGTTGTTTTCCGAGCTTCTGCCGGATTATGCCGACAACGTGCTTTTAACCGCCACGGGCAATACGGGAGATGCCATTGACATGACCCGGGAGTTAGATTCCACCCTTGTTGGGGACGGTGTACTGGGGATATTCGCCGTAAACGAGCGCTATGGCTATATGGGCGATATCGGAAGCTTGATTTGGGAGTCCGCACTGTATGTAAACAAGGAAGCCACCCGATTCTGTAACGAAAGAGAGTTCTACGTTCAAAGACACCAGGCACTGAACGAACAGACGGATAAGCTGACCTACGGTATATTCGATTCCTCCGATCACACAGAAAGCCTGGAAGAAGCCGTGGAAGCGGAAGTCGCCTTTAAAGGGGATACCCTTGAGGAGCTGGCCGATGCCGTCGGCATTGATCCCGACACCTTCACCAATACCGTCGAAACCTATAACCATGATTATGAGGCCGGAGAAGACTCACAGTTCGGAATGAGTGCCGAAGAAATGACACCGGTTACGGAAGGCCCCTTTTATGCGTTGAAAATCCGACCGGCTACCATGGGAACCATCCCCGGCCTGAAGGTGGATGTGGATACCCGGGTATTGAATCAGGACGGGGAACCGATCCCGAACCTGTTTGCCGCCGGAGAAACGGTTATCGGAAACATGATTATGGATGAATACCCTTCCAGCGGTATGGGCATCGGTTCCGCATTCTTCACCGGACGAATCGCTGCAATGGAAGCGGTGGCAGAAATAGAGTAAAATAACTATGTTCTTCCCTAAACTTCCTTAAGAAAAGGGCAACACAAAACCACCCGCCGATAGGATCTTCAAAATCCTCCCGGCGGGTGGTTTTCTTTTCGGTGACAAAATCTCCATCCAGCTGTCATCCCGCTGTCACGGCAGCACTTTTATCCATTGATCAAAATAGTCGGGATCGATGGCGGTGCCTCTGGCATCTTTCAATTTTTCCAGAGCGACTTCATGGCTGTGGGCCTCCTGCCCTGTACGGGTGCTGGTCAACTCGTCGTATATATTGGCAAAATGAATGACTTGAGACAATTGGGGAATTTCTTCCCCCTTCAGTCCCTTCGGGTACCCCTTCCCGTCGTAGCGTTCATGATGGGCAAGGATAATATCACTTAGGGGGATAAAGTCTACGGAAGAGTTTAAGATGGAATAACCGATTTCACTATGTCGAATAATTTCCTGATTTTCCTTTTTTGTTACTTTATCCTTTGCCAGGAGCAAATCCTGCGGTAGACAAACTTTTCCGATGTCATGATAGTATGCGGCTCTTTTCAGTTTGAAAAGGGCCTCCTCTTCCATAGCCATGGAATCTCCGATCCTTTCCGCAAGTTCTTTTATCCTCTTGGCATGACGTTTTTCCTCCTCCGATCGTTGGAAAAGCTGCTCTAAAATTATGTTGATATAGTTTTGGCGAACCCTTTCCCGATTTCGGTTTTTCTGACGATACATTCGGGTTTCCGCCTGACTGAGGGCATCCTCCATAGTAATATTCAAATGCTTTTTCGTATAGGATCCCAAAGAAAAGGATAGGGGAAGGTTTGAAACCTTCACCTCCGCTGCCAGGGCCTCCATACGCCGTTGGATTTTCAAAGTTTCCTCAACCCCGGTTTCGGGAAGAAATACCAAGAATTCGTCCCCTCCCATTCTGGCCACCAGGTCTTCCTTCCGGGTGGCATCGCTGATCACTTGGGCGGTTTTTTTCAGCAGTTCGTCTCCCGCCTTGTGGCCGAAGGCGTCGTTAATCAACTTTAAGCCGTTGGCATCAATCATGATCATCGATAGGGGAAGCATTCTCATTACATCCAGCCGATGCATTTCCTCCTCGATAAAGTGACGATTATAAAGGCCTGTTAATTGGTCATGATAACTGAGATAGCGAACCCGTTCCTCCGCTTCTTTCAGGTGGGTAATATCCACATCGATGCCCTTAAAAGCCTCCACCTTTCCCTCCTTATTGAAGGTGCAAAAGCCGTTGGTCAAAACGTGAACCCGCCTTCCCTCCTTCGTCTCTAATAGATGTTC
>CAZTIJ010000217.1:0-3811 GCA_964613365.1 uncultured Clostridiaceae bacterium
CGAAACCCGGTATATAAAATGAACGGTGTTTTTTCTGGCATCAACGGATTTTTTCTCTATGGTATAACGGAGCAACTCTTCCTTTGATATTCTCAGTCGGTGGATAATTTCTTTTTCCAAGTCCTGTTTCTTTTCAATGTTGATTTTGATGTTACTGATTCGAATCATTTCGTCACCTCTGTTTTCATCTTCCCTTCATTATACAATAATTGCTCCGGAGAATCAGTAAAATCAGGGAATTTCTTTTTTCTCCCATCTATGATACAATGATTTATTGCAACAGACTAAGAGTTATCTCTTTTTTGGATTCTATACACTGGAGGCATCAACATGAGTGAAGCGTTTTTACCCATCTCACAAAAAGACCTTTCCCGTAGAGGCTGGGAGTCCCTGGATTTTATTGTGGTAACCGGGGATGCTTATATCGATCATCCTTCCTTTGGCTCCGCTATTATCAGCCGTTTATTGGAAGCCAAGGGATACCGGGTGGGGATTATTGCCCAGCCTGACTGGAAAAAGGACGAAGATTTTTTACGGCTCGGCAAACCGAACTACGGATTTTTAGTTACGGGAGGCAATGTGGATTCCATGGTGAACCATTACTCCGTCAATAAAAAACGACGTCGAAGGGATGTTTACAGCCCGGGCGGGAAGGCTTTTCTCCGTCCTGATCGGGCCAGCATCGTCTATACCAATCGGCTAAAATCCCTTTTTAAGGATACTCCGATTATTCTCGGAGGCATTGAAGCCAGTCTTCGGCGGCTGGCCCATTATGATTACTGGGAGAATAAGGTGCGGCGATCGATCCTGCTGGACTCCAAAGCGGATTTAATTGTTTACGGCATGGGAGAAAAACCCATCGTAGAACTCGCCGAAGGTCTGGAAGCCGGAATTCCCATAGAGTACCTTCACTACATCCAGGGAACGGTTTTTAGAACCGGCTCCTTGGAAGATCTGCCGAAGTACACCTTGCTGCCCAGCTTTGAAGAAATCGCTGAAAACAAAGGAGCCTATGCCCAAAGCTTTATGCTTCAGTACCGAAATACCGATAACCTAAACGGTGAGGTCTTAGTAGAACCCTATGCCGATCAGTATATCGTACAGAATTTACCGGCGGAGGCCATGGATAAAGACGGGTTAGATCGGGTTTACCGACTGCCCTTCAGCCGAAGAGCCCACCCCGTTTACGATGGGTTTGGAGGGGTTCCCGCCATCGAAGAGGTGCAGTATAGTATTACCAGCAATCGAGGCTGTTTTGGAGGGTGTAGCTTTTGCGCCCTTACCTTTCACCAGGGGCGAAAAGTCCGCTCCAGAAGTCACGAAAGCGTCATGGAGGAAGCGAAAACCTTTTTAGAAGATCCCAATTTCAAAGGCTATCTCCATGATGTAGGCGGCCCTACGGCGAACTTTCAAAATCCCGCCTGCGACAAACAGGAAAAGCACGGGGTATGCAAGGATAAGCAGTGCTTGTTCCCCGGACCCTGCTCTCAACTTAAGGTGGATCATCAGGACTACGTCCATACCCTCCGGGAGCTCCGCTCCCTTCCGGGAGTAAAAAAGGTTTTCATCCGTTCGGGTATTCGCTACGACTATTTAATGGCGGATCAAAATAAGACCTTCTTTAAAGAACTGGTTAAGCACCATGTCAGTGGTCAATTAAAAGTTGCTCCGGAACACGTTTCCTCCCGGGTAATAAAGAAAATGGGAAAACCTTCGAAAAAGGTTTATGATGGATTTGCCAAGGAGTATTTCCGTCATAACCGAGCCTTTGATAAAAAACAGTTCCTGGTTCCCTATTTCATCTCCAGTCATCCCGGTTCGGAACTTCGGGATGCCATCGAACTGGCGGAGTACATTCGGGATATGGGCTATATGCCGGAACAGGTCCAGGATTTTTATCCCACCCCCGGGACCCTATCCACCTGTATGTATTTCACCGGTTTGGATCCCCGTACCATGGAAAAGGTCTACGTCCCCCGCTCCACTGAGGAAAAAGCTATGCAGCGGGCCCTGATTCAATTTCAAAACCCGAAAAATCGCAGCCTGGTGAAAAAAGCCTTGATCCGAGGAAACCGCCGGGACTTGATCGGCTCCCACCCCAAGGCCTTGATTCCCGAAGATACCGCTTCAAAGAAACCGAAGAATCGTCCCACGGCACCCAGGTCTTCTAGAAGAAAATGATTTTAACGCCCATTAATAAAGGTCGAAACCCTTAGACGGTTTCGACCTTTTTGCCCTTTCCTCTTTTGTTGTCCTTTGCCCTAGACCCTAGACTCCTCTATGGTGTTGAGCCTTTTTAATCAGTTTAGTAGAACCCGTCCATAAACTCCTCGGCATTTTTCGGATCCAACTCCCGGTCCACCAGGGGTTTTTCATCCTTCAGATACTCCACGGAGTCCAAAAATGTAGACTTGTCTTCCTTGTATATGATCCCGATGGGGATCCCGTCTTCAAATTCCAGGGACTTTTGGAAGGCGGCGATTTTGTCCCCCGGGTCATAGTCCTCCTCCAATTTATAAACATGGTCTTTGTACCATTTAAAGGTATTGATTTTATTAAATACCACGCAGGGTTGGAAAATATCTACCAAAGCGTATCCTCGATGCTCGATGGCGGCTTTCATGGTTTCCACCATATGTTCCTTATCCCCCATAAAGGTTCTTGCTACGAAACCGCAACCGAGGCCGATGGCTGTTGCAATGGGATTGAAAGGTTGTAAATGCACCCCTTCGGTTTGGATTCCCGTCACATGGCCCGGTCGGGTGGTGGGAGAGGCCTGGCCCTTGGTGAGTCCATAAATTTGGTTATCATGAACAAAGTGGGTGATATCCACATTTCTTCGAACATTATGCAAAAAGTGGTTTCCCCCTTCTCCATAGGAATCACCGTCACCGGAATGGATGATCACCGTAAGTTCCGGGTTGGCTATTTTTATCCCCAAGGCAGGAGGTATGGACCGACCATGGAGGCCGTTAAACCCGTTGGCATTAATGTAGTGGGGGAGTTTTGCCGCCTGTCCGATTCCCGAGGCGACCACCACCTCATGGGGTTCTTTTCCCAGCTCCTGTAAAGCCTGTTTGATCCCTTCCAAGAGTCCGTGATTCCCGCAACCGGGGCACCAGGCCTTTTCTTCACTGCACTCAAATTTGTTTTGCTGATCCATTATAGTACCTCCTTTACGGACTGAATCATTTCTTCCAGGGCGATTTGTCGTCCGTCGTATTTTAATACCGAGTGGTCAAAGGCAATTCCGGTTTCTTGTCGAATCAATTTCGCCAGTTGCCCCGTATAGTTTTGCTCCACATTAATCAATTTTTTCGCCCCTTGGACTTTTTCCTCCAGGGTCTTTTTCGGCAGGGGATACACATCCCCGAAACTTAAGGCTCCAATGGAATGTCCTTCTTCCTGTAGGATCTCCACGGTTTCCCGTAGGGTTCCATAGGTGGACCCCCAACCGACCAACAGGATTTCCGGTTGATCCTTACCGATAAACCAGGGTTCTTCCACTTCTTTTTCCAAGGCTTTCATCTTGTTCATCCGCTTATCCATCATTTTGATACGCATTTCAGCGGATTCCGTAATATTTCCGTTTTCGTTATGTTCATCGCTGTCGGCCAGAACCGTTTTGCCGGGAACTTTCCCGGGAACAATCCTAGGTGATATGCCACCTTCGGTGAAGCGGTACCGTTGATAATTTCCATCGGGAAGCTCCCTTTCATCGGCGATATATCGCTCTATACTCACCTTGCTAAAATCATAGGGTTTGATCGTTTGATTGGCATCCGCCAGGTACTGATCGTTCAGAAGAATC
>CAZTIJ010000218.1:0-3806 GCA_964613365.1 uncultured Clostridiaceae bacterium
CGGTCGGGAATTTCACCCTGCCCCGAAGAATAAATCATTATTCAACTTTGTTACATTTTTATTATACCCATAACGTTGGAATTTTGCAAGGGTTTTTTTGATAATTATTATTGTTTGAAAAAACAACGGCTTCTTTCTCCGAATATTGCTGGAATAAGAAGCCGTTGGGGGGGAGCTCACATTCTATATAGTCACGGTACGATCAGCTATTTTGAAAACCCGTCACCTGAACGCACTGGACTTATCCTTCGTAGACCACTTCACCGTTAATAATGGTTACGGCCACCTTCGCCTGGATATCTAAAGGATTTTTATCCCATAGTACCAAATCCGCATCTTTTCCGGCTTTGATACTGCCCAAACGGCTGTCCATGCCCAAAATTTCCGCGGGATAGATGGTGATGGACTTTAATGCCTCCAGCTCATCCATACCGGATTTAACAGCCAGGGCCGCAGCCATGGGAAGGCTTTCGATGGGGATGACGGGATGGTCCGTCATGATGGCAACCTTGACCCCTGCCCGGTTTAAGACGCCCGGAGTTTCAAAGGTTTTGTTCTTCAACTCAAACTTGGTGTTGTGGCCAAAGCTCGGTCCCACCACCGCCGTAAGTCCTTCTTTTTTGATCACATCCGCAATCAGATGGCCTTCCGTACAGTGTTCCAAGGTAATCTTCGTGTTGAATTCCTTGGCAATTCGAATCGCCGTTAAAATGTCATCGGCCCGATGGGCGTGGGCTTTTAGAGGCACCTTTCGCTCCAAAACCGGTAACAGGGCTTCCATTTTCATATCAAAGGCCGGCATTTTGGTCTTATCCAGTTCCGCCTCTGCCTTTTTCTCCTTATAGGACTTGGCCTTCAGAAGGTTTTCCCGAAGAACCGCCGCCGTGGCCATTCTGGTCATGGGAGAGGTTTTCTTCTCCGCATATACCCGCTTGGGATTTTCCCCGAAAGCGATTTTCATGGCGTTGTACTCTTCTATGATCATATCATCAATGTAGTCTCCATGGGTTTTGATCACGGCAAACTGTCCACCGATGACATTGGCGCTTCCGGGACCGGTGGCTGTGGAGGTAATTCCTCCCATTACCGCATCCTTAAAGGTTTTATCCATGGGGTTGATTCCGTCAATGGCCCTAAGATGAGGGGTTGAGGGATCCGTCATTTCATTCACGTCGTTGCCTTCAAAGCCGATGGCGTCTTCAAACAGTCCCAAATGGGAGTGGGCGTCGATCATTCCCGGCATTAGTATTTTCCCTGCTCCGTCGATCACTTTCGCACCTTCGGGGGCCGTCAGGTTCTCTCCCACCTCCTGGACTTTTCCGTCCTTTACCAGTACGTCCCCTTTTTCAAGAATATCCTGTTCCATGGTGAAGACTTTGGCATTCTGAATAAGAATCATAGTTTGATCTCTCCTTCTCGTTTGAATTATATAAATCTTTTGTCATCATATTAATTATTTTATATGATTCCGGGAAGGATTACAAGAAATTATTTCGGATATCAAAGTATCCAAAAACTGTACCACGGGGTCAGACCCTCTGGTACAGTTTTTGAGTCCGAATTCACTGCTCCGGGATAATATAAATGAAGATTTCCCTCTGGTTTTTTGGCAGCATCATGATTATCTGTTATAATAGGTATGGAAAATTACCTTTCGAGGGCTTTATTATCAAATTATAAATAAGGAAAGGAAGAACCCCCATGATCAAGGTTGCAAAAAGTGATACGAAAAAAGAGTTTCCCATAAAAACGAAAACAAAAGTCAGTGCCGAGGTATGGGCTCGACGGTTGATTGTTTATATCTCCGGCCTGTTTTTACTGGCCATGGGAGTGGCCTTTTCCATTAAATCGGGGCTGGGTGTTTCTCCGGTGTCGTCTTTCCCCTATGCCTTAAGTCTTGTTCTGAACATGGATGTGGGACTCCTTAGCACCATAGTCTTCTCCTTTTATGTACTGTTGCAAATCGTGTTGTTGCGACGAAACTTCCAGTTAAAAAATCTTTTTCAGTTGGCCATTGCCAGTCTCTTCGGCTTCTTTGTCAGCCTTTCCAACACCATTATCTCGCCGTTGGCCCCGGTGGGCTACGCTTCCCAACTGGCCTTGTTGGGCATCAGTTTGGTGCTGATTGCCATCGGTATTATTTTTTACTTGGCGGCCAATGTAATCCCCCAACCTCCCGAAGGTTTGGTGCTGGCTCTGCAAAAAGTAACCAAGGTTCCCTTTTCCAGGGTGAAGGTGTTGTTTGATGTCACCAGTGTCTCCTTGGCCGGTCTGTTGTTGATCTTTTTTCACGGCAATGTGGTGGGATTACGGGAAGGTACCGTAATTGCGGCCCTAGGGGTGGGAAAACTGATCGGAGTCTTTTCTAAATGGATCAAACCGCCGGTCCTGCGATTTTGTAAAAGTGATTTGGTTCAGAAATAGTATATTAAAATAGCCCAAAGGGGACGGAGGCGTTTGAGTCATGGGATGACTCAATCACCTCCGTCCCCTTTGAGCTATTTTCGGGCTATTTTTCTTTCAACTCGAAATATATGTTTTTGCAACGGGTTTCTTTGACAAAGAAAGTAGCGATAAAACCGATCAGTACAGCAATGAAACAGTAGAGAAAGGCCCGTTGATAAATTTCTTGATAAGTCCATACACCCACATAGTTGTCAAACACCCTCCCGATCATGGTGGGCAGTACCGCACCTCCCAGGAATCCGCCGATGTTTACAATACTCATGGCAATTCCCGCAAGGGCAGGGTGATTCACCTCTTTAGCACAGGCCCATCCTAAAATGAAAGCCGCACAGCTGAAGCCTAACAGAAAAAACAGCGGATACAAAATCCCCACGGGAGGCATCCCTCCGTTACTGAATACGATAATGCCCCAAGTCAACAGATATACACCGGCGAACAGCACCATTGGGCTTTTTCTCCGCTTCACCTTATCGGAAATCTTTCCGATGATGATTCCCCCGATGGCCAAGCCGAATACCGCTGCGGTTAAGTAGTTCGGTGCCGATGCCGGGTCCATTCCGTAAACATCCACTAAATAACTTTGTCCCCAAGTTCCGGTCAACACCACAAAGGATCCGAAAAAACCGGTAAAGCCGATAAACCCCGGCCAAGTTCGCCAATTGCTTAAGGCTCCCAGCAGACCTTTCATAATCGTTGGGCGCTCCATAGCCTCCGGTGCATCCTTTTCAGTAGATTTGGCCACCTCTGCCTGTCCCGTCTCATAGGCTTTCGTCTCTTCAAACCCTTCCACGGATTCTACGTTTTTCTCCTGCGAGGATCCGGGCACCTTTTCCTGTGTGTCCGATTTCTGTCCTCTTTGACTCAGTTCCTTTTCAATCCGTTTAATCGATGGCAGTCCCATATCCTGGGGGGTGTTGCGTATGATAATATAGGAGAGCAAGGCGATACCCAAAGTCATTACGCCGATAGCCACGAAGGTGCTTCTCCAGGTAAAGTAGGCCACCATTAAGGCCAAGGGGGTTTGGGCGATAACCCCGCCCATATTCCCTACGAAGGTGGTCAGTCCGGACATTGTTCCGAACTCCCTCTCATAATACCATTCACTCAGTACCTTTAATACAGCAATAAACACCACGGAAACACCCAGTCCAACCAACAGTCGACCGACATATAAGAGGCCCACCGTCGGAGCAAGGCCAAAAATCACCGATCCGACACCGGCAAAGAGCATTCCCACGGTCACGGTTTTTCGGGCTCCCAAGGAATCCGCCAAAATCCCTGAAGGAATCTGCATCAGCATATAGGCATAGAAATAGGTGCCGGAAATGTTGGCAAAGGTG
>CAZTIJ010000219.1:0-3122 GCA_964613365.1 uncultured Clostridiaceae bacterium
CTCACCACTGCCCGCACAAGTCAAGAAGTCCACTCCCATGAAAAAGCCCTAGAGAGGATGAAGGATGCTAAGGGTACCGCCATCGATCCCGAGTACTTTGATCAATGGATGGAAGTTTTGTACGAGAGGAGCTAAGCTCAAGTAATATAGAACAAGCAGAAAACTAGCTAATTAAAGCTATGTCACTTGAATAACATCACTATAAAAAACACCGCCTGTAGGATTCTACCAAATCCTAAGGCGGTGTTTTTTATAGAATGACTTTATGACAGGCAACCTGATGTTTTCCATTTAGGGTTTTTAGTTCCGGGTCTTGGATTCGGCAATACTCATCTCCTTGAGCACAACGAGAATAAAAACGACAGCCTTTTTGTATATTGATCGGACTTGGGATTTCCTTAGGCATTTTTATTCTTCGGTTGCGCATAGGGTTAAGGATATCCGTACTGGGAATGGAAGAAAGCAAGGCTTTGGTATAGGGATGTAGTGGGTTTTGATATAGCTCATGGCTTTCAGCCAGCTCTACGATATTTCCTAGATACATTACTGCAATGCGGTCGGATATATGCTTGACCATGGAAAGGTCATGGGCGATGAACAAATAGGTAAGGCCCAGCTCTTTTTGAAGATCGATTAACAGATTGACGATCTGCGCTTGGATGGATACATCCAAGGCAGAAATGGGCTCATCGCATACGATGAAATCCGGCTCCACACCTAAAGCTCTGGCAATGCCGATTCGCTGTCTTTGGCCTCCGGAAAATTCGTGGGGAAATCGGGAAGCCTGTTCTCGATTAAGTCCTACCATTTCCAGTAATTCGTGAATTCTTCGGGTTTTGGCCTCCCCCTTATACCCCCCCTTAAGATGAAGACCTTCGGAAATGATGTCCCCTACGGTCATTCTAGGGTTTAGACAGGCATAAGGGTCCTGAAGAATGATCTGCGCTCTTTTTTTGTAGGATCGAAGAGCTCTTCCCTTTAGTTTGGAGATATCTTGTCCATCAAAATAAATGCTTCCGGAAGTTGGGGTATAGAGTTTGATTAAGGTTCTTCCTAAAGTAGTTTTTCCACAACCGGATTCCCCCACCACACCAAGGGTCTCCTTTTCATGAATCTTAAAGGAAACTTGATTTACCGCAGAAAGGGTCTGTTTTCGATTTAAGTGAAAATCCTTACGCAACTTTTCTACTTCCACCAAAACATTAGACATTAGCATAACTCCCTTCTTTTGTTTTTGAACCCTGTCCCATAGGGTGACCCATCCAGCAACGATAGGAATGGTCCTTCGACAGGGAATAAAGGGGAGGCTCATAATTCGCACAGACCTTCATGGCAAAGGCACAGCGGTTCATAAAACCACAGCCCTTTGGAGGACTCAACAGATCCGGAGGATGGCCCTTTAATGAATAAAGGCGACTTTTGGAAAGGCCGGAAATATCGGGAACCGATTGAAGTAGGGCTCGAGTATAGGGGTGGGCAGGTTGATCAAAGAGTTCCTTGGCTGTGGCCTTTTCCACGATTTTCCCTGCATACATCACGTGTATCTTTGTAGCGATTTCCGCCGCCAGACCCAGGTCATGGGTAATTAACAGAATGGACATGCCGAGCTTTTTCCGAAGGTCTAGTAACAGGTCCATAATATCTGCCTGAATCGTTACATCCAAAGCCGTGGTGGGCTCATCGGCGATCAAAATTTCGGGACTGCAGGCCAAGGCAATGGCAATAACCACTCGCTGGCGCATGCCGCCGGAAAACTCATGGGGGAACTGGCGGATTCTTTCTTTAGGATTTGGGATTCTAACCAGCTCTAATATATCAATAGATTTTTCCATCGCTTTTTTCTTGGATAATTTTTCATGAATCATCAAACTTTCGGCGATCTGCTCCCCTACGGTCATGGTAGGATTTAGATACGTCATAGGATCCTGAAAAATCATGGATATATCTCGCCCCCGTACTTTACGTAACTCCTTTTCCTTTAATTGGAGTAGGTTCTTCCCGTGGAAAAGAATTTTTGACTGATCGGATATTTTGGTGATGTTTGAGGGCAACAGGCGCAAAATACTCTTTGACATAACGGTTTTCCCACAACCGGACTCACCCACTACCACCAGTACATCTTGAGGGTTAAGGGTTAGATCCAGCCCGCGGACAGCTTGTATGGTGCCGGCATAGGTCTGAAAGTTTATTGTAAGATTTTTAACTTGTAATAAGGGTTCCATATTGAACCTCCTTTCTTATTCTCGTAGTTTCGGATCCAGGGCATCCCGTAAACCATCCCCCAACAGTTGAAAAGAAAGCATCGTTAAACTGATCATCAGTGCGGGAAAGAACATCTGATAGGGATAAAAAGCCATATTTTGCTGAGCTCCCGCAGCCAAAGCTCCCCAGCTGGTCATGGGAGACTGAACACCTAAACCAATATAGGAAAGGAAGGCTTCTCCAAAAATAAAAGATGGGATGTCAAAGGTCGCAGCAACCACCATTACGCCAACGGTATTGGGAATGAGGTGCTGAAAAATCACTTTTAAAGGATGAGTGCCTAGAGCCTTAGCGGCTAAGATGTAATCCTGTTCTTTAATCTGCATGATTTGTCCTCGGACCAGTCGGGCCATGTGACACCAACCGGTAATGGTCATTGCGATAATCAGTGAAGGAATTCCCTGGCCGATGATTAAGGAGACGATGATCACCACAACCAAATAGGGAACACTGACTAGAATCTCAAGGATTCGCATCATCACCGTATCAAGTCTGCCACCGAAATAGCCGGCGACCCCGCCGTAGAGGGTTCCCAGGATCACATCAATCAAGGCACCAATAAGACCGATGCCAATGGAAACCCTCCCGCCGATCCAGATCCGGGTAAAGATATCCCGACCTAGATTGTCGGTGCCGAACCAGTGCTCCGAAGAAGGAGCCTGATTGATCATCGAGGCGTTTTGTTGATGATAGGTATAGGGGGTTAAGAGCGGTCCGATCAAGCACATGACAAACATTAGTAGCAAAATCCCCAAGGCGATTAGAGATACCTTATTAGACTTTAGTCTTCGCCAGGCATCTTGCCAATAGGAGATTCCCGGTCTTACTCCTGCCTGATGGATGGCATCCTCGGGATCCAG
>CAZTIJ010000219.1:3132-3764 GCA_964613365.1 uncultured Clostridiaceae bacterium
GGATGAAAATCTTCAACTTGAAATTCTATATAATCTTTTTCCAAAATATCACCTCCAAAAATATTTCACCTAGGAAGATCCGGATATTTTTATTCTCGGATCAATAACTGCATAAAGAATATCCACAATAACTAAAGACATAATATAAAGCGCTGCAATAAAAATGGTTTGTCCCATAATCATGGTATAATCCCGGTCGGTTACGGAAGACACGAAATAAGAACCGAGTCCCGGAATGGAAAAAATTCGTTCGATAACAAAGGAACCGGAAAAGATCATTGCCACCTGAGGCCCTAATAATGTCACAATAGGTAGGATGGAGTTTCGAAAAATATGCTTGCGAATGATTCGAAACTGGGAAGCCCCTTTCGCCTGGGCCGTCAGTATATAATCCTGATTTAGCACATCGAGACAATTGGCCCGCATGTACCGGGCATACTTTGCTAAGGGACCCATGGCCAGGGCAAGGCTTGGCAGAAAAGTATGCTGCAGTGTACCCCAACCGGTGATGGGTAGGAGTCCCCATTGAATTGCTAGAAAATACTGTAGTAATGCAGCGAATACAAAGCTGGGTACGGAGATGCCCAAAATAGAAATAAACATTACGCCGTAATCCGGTACCTTTCCGCGAA
>CAZTIJ010000220.1:0-3725 GCA_964613365.1 uncultured Clostridiaceae bacterium
ACCCGATCATCTCAGAGCTGGGGGTCCTTCTTGGCCGAGGAACCTTTTTATCCTTCGCCATGGTGGTTCTGGTTCTTCCCGCCCTGTTTCTTCTGTTTGACCGGGTGATTGAAAAAACCACATTGAAAAGCAACTTTTATCGAAACCGAAAAAAGGAGTTTTAACCATGAAAAAATACATTTCCCTAGGGATCCTTCTGTCCCTGTTGTTAACCACGGCCCTGGTTGCTGTAGGCCTTACCCTCCCTTCCCCAAGGGAGGAGTCCTCCACAGCCCTAAGTAAGACGAATACCGAAAAACAAGAGCCGGAGCCCTCTTCCCGGGAGCCCGCCATAGAAGATGAACCGGGACCCCCCTCGGAAAAAGAGGAAGTGGTTTATGCGATCCTGGACTTTCAGGGCCGTCCCGAGGAAGTCTATGTGGTCAACAGCTTCACCGACGAGTCCATTGTCGATTACGGCCGGTACTCCGAAGTCGTGAATATGACCACCCGGGAGGAAATCCAGGTGGATGGGGACCAAATTAGGATCCACACCGAAGAAGAGCGGTTTTTCTACCAGGGAACCCTGGAGGACCCGGATCTCCCCTGGAACCTTTCCCTGTCTTATTTTCTGGACGGCGAAGCCATTACCGCCGAGGACCTGGAAGGGCGGTCGGGCAGCGTGGAAATGGTCATCGACGTGACCATCAATGAAGCCGTGAACCCTATTTTTTCCCGGTACTATGTGATGCAGATCGCTCTGATGCTGGATACGGATAATTTCACGGATATTCAGTCCCCCGACGGGGTCTTTGCCAGCGCCGGCAGAAACCGGGTGATCAATCATACGATTTTACCCGAAGAGGAAGCCAGAATTACGGTAAATGCAGAAGTTCGGGATTTCTCCATGAAGGAGATCGAGTTCAGTGCCCTGCCTTTTTCCATGGTGTTTGAGGATCCCCTGGAGGAGGAACTCTTCGACGATTTTTTCATCCTCAGCGACGGGGTTGAAGGGATCTATCAGGGAATCCATGGGCTAAACAGCGGGCTAAAGGAAATTACCCAGGGTGCCCGGGAGCTGAATCAGGGAAACCGGGAGTTCGGTGACGGCCTGGAAGAACTGAGCGAAAGTTCCGGTCCGCTTCTCACCTCCTCCCGACAGATCGGCGACGCCCTAGAAACAATCGCTAAGGAACTGAATGAAGGGGCGGATAGAATTCCAGATTTTGAAGAGATAAGACCCTTTATCGAAGCCCTGGAAATCCTTCGGGATCTTTTGAAGACCGGTGAAGGGGCGCCGGCCCCTTGGCCCCTGGACTTCGACGACCTTCAACGGGAGTTTCAGTCCCTGAGGGAGATGATCGATGAAGAACTCGCCCGCCTTCCCGATGGGGAAGTGGACCTGGACTCCCTTTATGAAGCGGTGGAGGGAAATGATGAGCTGACGGAGTCTCTGGACCGGCTCAATGATTATTACCGTTCCTCGCAGCGCTTACGGGAATTCTATGAAGCTACAGAAACAAGAATTGAGGACATGGAGGAAGAACTGGAGCAAATCTTCGGCCTCTATGAAACCATCCTGGAGGAACTTCCCGGGATAATCGATCAGGCATTGGATTTAGTGGAATCCGGGGAAGGGTTGGGACAAATCGATGACCTGATCAGCGGAATGAATGAACTGTCGGAAAACTATGAGGGGTTCCACCAGGGACTGAGTCAATATATGAACGGAGTCCGGGACCTTTCCCAAGGGCAACGGGAAATTCAATCGGGCTATGAATCCTTAGAAGAGGGTCTCGGTGACCTTGGTACCGGAGCCGATGAACTGGAGGCCGGGGCCAAGGAGCTTAGCGACGCCGTCAGCCTTCTTCCCGATACCATCCAGGAGGAGATCAACCGGCTAATGGCGGAATTCGACTACTCGGATTTTGAGCCCCGGTCCTTTGTCTCCGAGAAAAACACCGAGGTCTCCCTGGTCCAGTTTGTATTCAAGACTCCAAAGATCGGAGACTCCGAAGTGGAAGAGGCGGTTATTGAGGAACCGGAACCGATGAACTTCTGGGAGCGGCTGCTGGCCTTATTCGGACTGTAGGACAAAACCAAAGCCACGGAAACAAAAAATGTTTCCGTGGCTTTGGTTTTCTTTTTCCCCGGATGCCCGATGGAAATCCTACTTTGACGGTCCCCCTCCATCTATGGATCACAACCGCAGATATTGGATAGCAGCACACTGATGGTGAAATTGCAGTTTTCCCGATCCATGGTATGGTAAATCTCTTGAAGGAGGTCAAAGACCTCTTTTGAACTCCCCTGAATCGTTGTGGAAAGGATGCCGATCTCCGCGGTTACGGGATAGGTTTTGATGATTTCCAGTACTTTATCAATGTCCTGGAGATAATTTTTTGAGTCAATGGGAAAATACGTTATTTCACAGGAGGTTGTTCGGGCTTTTGGTACAGAAGGCATATAAATCCCCCCCTTTCTTTTCGGGACAGGGCTCGCTCCCTTTCCATGGTAAAATCTTCTTCCTCGGAATCCGGCGGGACAAAAAGACATTCCTTGGCATCCACTAGATGGTTCTGATCCAGATTCTCCATATCCTCCCGGGTTTTCAAATCCGCATATTGAAAGACCGAGTTTTCCTGAAACTCCCTGGACAAATACAAACGTCCCCAGCTGCTGTTTTTATTTATGGTGCCGATCAGTATCCGACCCCCGGGCTTTACCACCCGGTACATTTCTGCGTAGGCCCTTTCCGGCTCCTTAATAAATTCAAAGGTCGCCATGGAGAAAACGGCGTCAAAAGCATTGTCGGGAAAATCTAAATCGTACACATCCATCATATCAAAGGAAATATCCAGTTTCTCTTTCTCTCTCTTTTCCTTCGCGATCTTTAGCATTTCCCGGGACAGATCCACCCCCACCACATTGCAGCCCATTTTCGAAAGCTTAATACTGAAATTCCCGGTGCCGCAGCCCACATCCAATACCTTCATGCCTTTTTGGGGCTTTAACATACTGAAAGCCAGTTTGCTTTCCACTTCATCCACAAATTGACCCATGGTACTTTCATACCACTGATCGTATTCTTGCGCTTCCCGGTCAAACACCGGCATAATACCCCTCCTTTATCTTTTTTGATCTTCCTTCGGCGACTTTTTTTCCGAGGAGGTGCATTTGCTTTCCATATATTTAATTAAGGGAACGATTTTCACCAAGGTGGGGGCCCCCTTCATCCATACCTGTTGTTTCAGCACCTCCAGGATTTCCTCTTTTGTTGCGCCGTTTTTGATGGCCTTTCCCATTTCCAGTTTGGCCCTGGTTTCATTGTCATCGAATACGGCGGTGGCCAAGGCGATTAAGTATCGGTACTTCAGGGGAATGGCCCCCTCCCCCCATATTTCATGATGATAATCCCCCAGGATCCGTTGAAAATCTTCCCCGAAGTTTTTTGCCACCATGATCCCCGGAGGCACAAACCCGATTTCCTCTTTGAACTCCTCCTCCAACTTTTTCTTGTCCATGTATAGCCCTCCTTATCATTATTATGATTGTTTCCCTTTGAGCTAGGGAATATGACACTCTTTTAATATAGTACCCTGATTCTCGTTAACAACACGGCTAAACTCCGATGAAAAAACAAAAAAAGCCCCCAAGGAAATTCATCCATGGAGGGGGGGCATTTTTTTACTTATAGGTCACCTGAGGATCCACGCTTTCGATGGAATCCATTTCATGAAGCCTTC
>CAZTIJ010000221.1:0-3679 GCA_964613365.1 uncultured Clostridiaceae bacterium
AATAAAAGAAAAAGCTCCTTTCGCTTTGCGCCGGTATGCGCGTCACGCCGTTTTCCATGTTCAGCATTTTTTTGATTCTTTCAGTCATGTTTCCTCCTTAACTATTTATTTTAATAATATAAAATGTTTTATCCCGCCTTGTGCGCCAACGACTGCCTATCCGGATGCGGGGAGCCGTATGGTAAACGTGGTACCCCGTCCCGGCTGGCTGGATACGGTCATTTTTCCGCCGAGGTTTTCCACGATGCCGTAGCATACGGATAAACCGAGTCCCGTACCTTTTCCCGGCGCCTTGGTTGTAAAAAACGGGGAAAAGATTTTGTCGATATTTTCCGGGCTGATGCCCGGCCCGTTATCCTGCACGGCGATATCGATCCACGCGTCGTCCGACGGCTTCGCGGAAACGCTCAGTTTCCCGCCATGGGACCCATGCCGGTCCACGATGGCGTCGATCGCGTTGTTGAAGAGGTTGAGCAGCACCTGCTGGAGCTGCCCCTTGTCCGCGCGTACCGGGGGCGTTTTTTCGTCGATGACCTGCTTGATGGATATGCCGTTCACCGAAGCCTTGTTGGATATGGTACCGGTTATTTCGGGGATGAATCCGCTCAGCTCGATATCCTCGATCTGGGGCTCGGAATGGCGGCCAAATTTAAGTATCGCCTGGGTAATGCCGGAGCATCGTTCGACCTGGACAATGATCTGGCGGATGGAATCCTCCAGTTCTTCAAGGGCCTCTTCATTGGTGATTTCCCTTTTTTCCTTCATCTCCTTTAGAATAAAATCGACCAGGGCATACTCGCTCCGGATAATCTGCAGGGGGTTATTGATCTCGTGGGCGAATCCGGCGGCCATCTGTCCCAGTTCCGCGAGCCGGGTGGCATGAATCAGCTGGTTTTCAAGGGTCGCCTTCTCTCCGGATACCTCCCGGATCCGATTCAGGAGCCGGCCGGTCTGGTTGAAGGCGATAAAGACAATGCCGGCCGTCCCGATAATGCTGATAGCGCCGATCAGGTACATGGTTGCGCTAAGTCCGCTGAATGCATCGCGCTTTTCCTGGCGAGCCACCAGGAGCCAGTCCTTTTCCTTAAGCCATGTTGTGGCCACCAGGTAATCCTGTATGCCCGGATTCGTAGGGCCGAAAAACCAGCCGAACTCCCGGATGAAGTCCCGGGTGCCGGTGTAGGTTTTCACCCCTTCGTGGGAGCGAAGATACATGGCCCGGGCGGGGTCCTTCTCCAGCAGATCTCCGCCGGTTCGTGGCTGCGTCTGGAAGAGGCCTTCCCGGTTGATGATATAGGCTTCGCCGGTCTCGCCGATCCTGATGCGTCCGACCATCGTGTTGAAGATGTGGGTGTCGATGGTCGCCCGCAGGACCCATGACCGGTCGTTTTCCTCTTTTTTAACGGCGATGATGAAATGGGGATAATCCCTGAAGCCCAGAAACACGTCGCTGATATGCATGCCGGTTTCCATGACTTCCTTGAACCAGGGCTCGTCCTTGTAGATTTTTCCTTCCAGCTGGTAGGGTCCGTGATAGGCGACATGGAGCCCTTCCTCGTCAAAAACCCCAAGATCCACGAACGCGTTGGAAATGGTCCGGAGGTTGTGATAGACGGAATCAAGGTTGCGGCCCTTGCTGAGGTATTCATACTGGTGCGTGTTGATGACAAACTCCAGGTTGGTACGGCGCTCCCGGAGAAACGTGTCGATCATCTGCCGGTGGTCCTCCACGATTCTCTGCATGGACTCGACCGTCCGGTTTTCAATGGATATCCGGGAACCGACGTAGCCGATCGCGATGACCAGTATGAACGGTATGATCGGTATCAGGATCAGGCTCGACAGAATGGTTTTGCGCATGGTTTTTTCAGGGGTTTCCTGTTTCATCTATTCTTTCCGGTTTTCATTGTTTACTGATTTATCCGGCTCCGATTCGTCGCTTTCCGCTTTGATAGCCCGCGCCAGGCGGATTTTTTCTTCCAGTACATGACGCCGGGCCATGGCCTCCTCTACCTTGGCGATCAGCTCCGGCATGCTAATCGGCTTAAGGAGGAAATCGGCGGCCCCCCATATCAGTGCATCAACGGCGTAATCGCCTGTGCCGTGACCGGTGAGCATGATGACTTCGATTGTTGGGTGGCGGCGCTTTATGCGCTTCAGCGACTCCATCCCGCCGATCCCGGGCATTTTGATATCCAAAACCACGACATCGATCCGTTCTTTTTCCAGGATTTCAAGGCACTCTTCTCCGCCGGGGGCCGTTCGGACATCGAAGCCTTTTCTGTCCAGAAGTTTTTTTGTTGATTGTAAAAACCGTTCTTCGTCATCGACGATCAGTAATTTCATGTTCGTTATCCAGTATTCGGCATGCTGGGTGTGCATTCCGGCAAAACGCCCTGAAAAGCTTTTCGCCGCTCAGTCCACGGACCGGTTGGTATCATCTGCTTTTCAAGGGTTGTGCCACTTTCCGCGGAAATGCCGGATCGCCCTGCAAGCGCCGCATTCCGATGAACTTCGATGATTTTCGGAAAGGGCTTGCGGGGTGTCCGGGATTTTTGATGTCTCCACCCAGGAGACAGGGTGTCCATTTTCAGGTGACACCATCAGATGCTTTCACCTGAGTTCGGATCAGGCACCAGGCGCTTCGAATCGCATACCCCCTTGTTTTGACGGTGCCGCCCGCTGCATCGGGAAGCGTTGCCGGGGAGATGAAAAAGCCTTGAGATCATTGGATGTACCCGCTATCATGAGTTTAATGGGCCTGGTATGAGTTATGGGGAAAGAGAGGAAGATGCGAGTTTTTATTGATCCGGAGCCGTGCGGTCTGCAATTCTCAGGTTCAGGTTGATATGTACTGGACTGTTCGATAACAACCCGGAAAGGGGAGAAGAAAATGGCGCGAAACGGTGATGCCGTTGATCTGAAAAGCATACGGCTGCTTTTGGTGGATGATGAGGAGCGATTCAGAACGACCTTGTCGAAAAGGCTGGCTGAAAAGGGCCTTGCCGCCGAAACGGCGGGCAGCGGGATCGATGCATTGAAGATAGTAAAGGACAGGCCGGTGGATGTCATCGTGCTGGATATCAGAATGCCGGAAATGGACGGTATCGAAACGCTGCGGCAGGTAAAAAAAATCAATTCCGAAGTGGCGGTCATTTTGCTTACCGGTCATGCCAATATCGAGTCCGCCGTGGAAGGCATGCGGCTTGGAGCGTATGATTACCTGATGAAGCCGTGCGACCTGGAACAGCTACTTGCCAAAATTACAGAGGCATGGGATGCCAAGCAGGCCAGGGAAAAAAAGGCGGTGAAAAACGGGATACAGAAAAAAATGAACTACTGGCAGAAACACTGGAGTCGTTCTTCCTGAGGGAGCAGGGGATTGCAAAAATCCAAACGGGATTCGGGAAAGAAAAAACCTGTCACGAGGGTCTCACCCTCGTGACAGGTTTGAAAAACCGCTCCGGAAGAATCCGCAGCATACTATATGAATCCCAGCAGGGGCCAATAGAACAGGACTGCGGCGGTTGCCACCAGCAGAAGGATCAGGCACCAGGGCACTGCGATTTTGATGAACTCGATTTGTGTAAAATACCCCGAGCTGTAGGCGATAATGGTCGGGGGGCATCCGATGACCAGCATGATGAAGGAGGTTGTAATGGGTGCAAGCAGTGCGACG
>CAZTIJ010000222.1:0-1384 GCA_964613365.1 uncultured Clostridiaceae bacterium
GTCCGGGGCCCAGCCCTCCATCCCTACCAAAAAGGACCTTTTATCAGCGGGCTGGCAAGAGTGCCCCGAAGAATAATATGGCGGCGGCGAAGCCCGACGCCGTCATCGGCCCTGCAGTATATCCTCCGAAAGTGCATTGCTCGCTGATAACACTACACAAAAGTAGGATTATACTATATAATGGGTAGTAATTGTAAATATTTTTTAGAATATTCAGGCCGTCGATAGATTTCCGGCGGACCATCAAGAAGTATCCTAGATGAAAGGGCGTCTTTCCATGAATACACATTCAGTGAAAATTTTCGAAAACTTTCCTCAAGCCTTTGCCTACTGTGAGCTCATCACCGATGAAAATGATGTGCCCGTGGATTATCGTTTTCTGGAGGTTAATCCCGCTTTTGAAAAATTAACGGGATTGAAAAAAGAAAACATCCTTTGTAAAAGAGTTTCTCAGCTATTACCCATGATCGAAGATGAGGAGTTTGACTGGATCAAAACCTACGGCACAGTGGCTTTAACCGGAGAAAGCATCAGTTTTAAAGAGTACTTCGATGCTTTGAATGCTTGGTATGAGGTAACGGCCTTTAGTAATCGGAAAGGGTTTTTCAGTACTTTTTTTCGGGACATAACCGAGGATGTACTGGACAAAAAGGCCCTAGAAGAGATTGTAACGTTGTCGGAAGCCTGTCTCCATCAGGTTCATGAAACCCTGGATTATAAAAAGGTTGCCTCCACAATTCGAAAAATCACCCAGGGGCGACAAGTGGAAATTCGCTTATATAAAGAGGGCCAGGCGGCCTCCCGACAGGTGGCGAAGGTTGGGGAGGTCTACGAGAAGACCCGGAACCTAATGCCGGAGAAAGTGATCGAGAAAACCCTCCAGAAAGGAAATCGGGTTTATGGGTACCTGCTTATCCGACTACAACCCGATGAGCATCTTTTAAATGAAGAGCATCTTCATATTGTAATAGGGATTCTCGGTCAGTACTTTGATCGACAGCAACAACAAAAAGAACTGTTATGGAAAAATCAGCACATGATGCTCATTTTCGACCATATGGAATTCCCTATTTACGTAGTGGATATGGACACCTATCAGATCTTATACATAAACCAAGAAGGAAAAAAAGGCTTTGGAGATGTTTTAGGGAAAACCTGTTGGCAAGTTCTTCATTCCGGATTAAAGGAGGCCTGCTCCCATTGTCCGATCCCCGAGTTTAAAAACAAGGATACCCAGGTGTTTAAGAAACGCCGGGAGTACTATCATCGGGAAAAGGGCAAATGGTTTAAACGAACGGATACGATCATGAATTGGCCCGACGGTAGGAAAGTAAAGCTTACCGTAGCCCTGGACGTCAGTGACCGGAAAAATGCGGAAAGCCAG
>CAZTIJ010000222.1:1394-3678 GCA_964613365.1 uncultured Clostridiaceae bacterium
ATTATGGCAAATGCCCACGATTCCATTATCGTAACCGACGAGGATTTTCAAATTACCTATGTTAATAAAAAAACCGAAGAGCTGTTAGGGTATGACAGAGACGAGCTGATCGGAGAAACCGTAGGGAAAATCTATCCACAGGAGGAACGCAACCGAGTCCTTGAGCGAATCATCCCCCGATTAAAATCCGGTAAGAACTATAGCGGAGAGATCGTAACAAAAGGAAAGAACCGTAGGGATTTTCTCTGCGAAATCTCCGTGGCCCCTATTTTAGCTGAAAAAAGTGGGATCAAGGGGTACATCGGAATTAAGAGGGACATCACGGAAAGAAAGGAAATGCTGGAAGCTCTAAGAGAAAGCAAACAGCGCTACGAAGAGTTGGCCAAACAAAGCGGAACCGTTGCTTGGGAAATCAACGATCAGGGATTGTATACCTATGTAAGTCCCGTGGTGGAGGATGTTTTCGGCTACCGCCCCGAAGAGCTGGTGGAAAAAAAGTATTTTTACGAACTTTTTGCAACCGAGGAAAAAGAGACCCTGAAGAAAAAGTTTTACGCCTTATTTTCCCAAAGAATACCCTTCAGTAATTTTGTAAACGCTACCCAGGGGAAAAAGGGGGATATGGTCATTGTTTCCACCAACGGGCTTCCGATTTTTCGGGAAGACGGATCCTTAAAGGGTTACCGGGGCGTTGATGTGGATATCACCCAACAGGTGCTGATGGAACAACAGCGGGATATGGAAAAGGAAAAGTTCAAAGCCACGTTACTCTCTGTAGGCGACGGGATCATCGCCACCGATAGACAGGGAAACATTGCTGTAATGAATCAGGTTGCGGAGCATTTGACGGAGTGGTCTCAGCAGGAGGCTTTCGGAAAGCCCTTTGAACAGGTTTTTAACATTATTCACGAAAGAACGGAAAAACCGTGTTCCAACCCGGCAAATCATGTTTTACGTACGGGAGAGACCGTGGAGCTGGCCGATGAGACCGCCCTCATTACCAAAACGGGAAAAGTCATTCCTATCGAAGACAGCGCAGCCCCTATCCGAGGAAAAAGCGAAGAGATCACCGGTGCTGACATTGTTTTTCGAGATTATTCGGAAAAACGAAAAAATGAACAAGCGCTGCAGTACCTGAGCTTTCATGATCATCTCACAGGATTGTATAATCGCCGCTATATGGACGGCGCCATTGAACGACTGGATAAAGAAAAGGATCCCTCGGTAGCCGTGATCGCCGTGGATGTGAACGGATTGAAACTGACCAACGATGCCTATGGTCACCATAAGGGGGATGAACTTTTAAAAACCGTGGCCTTGATTTTGGAAAAAGCGGTGAAAAAAGACAGCATCATTGCCCGGATCAGTGGAGACGAGTTTGTTATCCTTATTTCTCAAACCACACCGGAAGAAACGGAAACTGTAGTGGAGAGGATCAAAAGTCTTAGTCGACGGGCAAGTTTCGATTCCGTGATTGTATCCTTAGCCATCGGTGCCGCCATGAGAACTGCTGAGGACAAAGATTTATGGGAAGTCCTTAGACGGTCGGAAAATCGAATGTTTAAAAACAAGGTAAAACACGGTAAGATAATGCGAAGCAAAACCATCGAAACCGTGCTTCGAAGCATCAACCTTAAGTACGATAAAGAACAGATTCATACGGAGCGGGTGTCCCAATACAGCGAATCCTTGGGCAAGGCCCTGGGTTTGTCCGAGGCGGAAACCCATAACATCAAAACCATCGGGGTCCTCCATGATATCGGAAAAATCACCGTAGCGCCGGAAATATTGAATAAGGAAGAACGGCTCAGCGAAGAGGAATGGCAACAAATTAAAGAACACCCGGTCACAGGTTATAATATCTTAAAAGGCGTGGAAGAATACGCCGAGTTTGCCGATGCGGTGCTTCATCACCATGAACGTTGGGACGGAAAGGGCTACCCCGCAGGACTAAAAGGGAAAGAAATCCCCTATTACGCAAGAATAATAACCGTCGTCGATGCCTACGAGGCCATGACCGCCCACAGGTCCTATCAAAAACCCAAAACCGTGGAAGAAGCAGCGGCGGAACTAAGGCGTTGTGCCGGAACCCAATTTGATCCCGTGATTGTAGAGGTATTTGTAAAAGAGCTTTTAAAGTGATCGTGACCCAAAGGAAAACAGGATGACCCAGAGGGACCCAAAGGGGACGGAGGCGTTTGAGTCACCATGACTCAAATACCTCCGTCCCCTTTGGGTCATCCTTTGGGTAAAAAAAGACCGAAGGGATTTCCCTTCGGTCTTG
>CAZTIJ010000223.1:0-3667 GCA_964613365.1 uncultured Clostridiaceae bacterium
AACTTCGGGAAAAGGACATTCCCAATCCGGAGAACTATGAAATTATTCATAACGAAAGCATCAAAATGGCCTGGCTGTCGATTTATGGAACCCATTCCACCAACGGAGTGGCCCAGCTTCATACCAACCTGTTAAAAAACGTCGAACTAAAACACTGGTACGAACTGTATCCCGAGCGTTTCAACAACAAAACCAACGGCATCACCCAACGACGCTGGCTGTTAAAGAGCAATCCTGAACTGTCGGAGCTGATAACCGAGCTCTTGGGAAGCAGCGACTGGGTGGTGAACCTGGAAAAACTGCGGGGACTGACCCAGTACGGCGAGGATCAAGAGGTACTGGAACGATTCGACAGCATAAAAAGAGAAAAAAAGCGGGAGCTGGCGGACTACATTCAAATCCATGAGGATATCACCATCGATCCGGAATCCATTTATGACATTCAAATCAAACGTCTTCATGAATATAAGCGGCAGCTCCTGCTGGCCTTTTATATCCTGGACCGGTATTACCGAATCAAAGACAACCCCGAAGCAGACTACTATCCCAGGACCTTTATCTTCGGCGCCAAGGCGGCACCGGGGTACTTTCGGGCCAAGGGGATCATAAAGTTTATCAATGAAGTGAAAAAGCTCGTAAATGAAGATCCCGACATGCGGGGGAAAATGAAGGTGGTGTTTGTGGAAAACTACCGGGTTTCCTATGCGGAAAAACTGTTTCCCGCAGCGGATTTATCGGAGCAAATCTCCACGGCGGGTAAGGAAGCCTCCGGTACGGGAAATATGAAGTTCATGTTAAACGGCGCCCCCACCATCGGTACCTACGACGGAGCCAACATTGAAATCGTCGAGGAAGCGGGAGAAGAGAACAACTTTATCTTTGGCCTCAGGGTGGAGGATATTGAAAAGATGAGGGACAGCTACGACCCCAAAAAACCCTATGCAAACGTCACGGGCCTAAAACGGGTGGTGGACACCTTAGTGGACGGTACCTTTGACGATGAAAACACCGGGATGTTTCAGGACCTTTATGACGCTCTGTTGAAGGGGGCCCATTGGCATAAGCCCGATCATTACTTCATCCTTCAGGACTTTGAGGATTATCGGAGAACCCAACAGCGGATCGAGGAGGTCTATAAAGATCGGCAAAGCTGGCTGAAAAAAGCCTGGGCCAACGTGGCCGGTGGCGGAAAGTTCAGTTCGGACCGGACCATTGAGCAGTACGCTAAGGAAATTTGGGAGCTTCAAAAAGGATAAGACTGTAGGACCAACGGGCCGGGAGATGGATCCCGGCCCTGAGGTTTGGAATTATGGAAAACTAATATAAATTTTCAAATTATTGTTGTAACTTTCCCGGGGAGAAGGTATAATAAATCTATAAACATATTTTTTTACCCGTTTATGCAATCGATTGCATCCCTTGGGGGAGGCAATCCCGAAAAACAAATTAAGGGAGGATGTACAATGAAAAAAGTTATGAGCTTATTGTTGGTCTTAGTGCTGGGCTTTGCTTTAATGGCTTGCGGAGGAGACGACAACGGAGAAAACGGCGACACGGACCTGGACGAAGCGGAAGGCTTAACCGCCACGATTTCCGTACAGGTGGAAGAAGACTGGTTACCGATTTATGAGGCGGCCAGAGACCGGGTATTGGAAGACAATCCCGATGCAACCATCAACTTCATCGAAACACCATCCTTTGATCACCTAGATGTCCTGGATTCCACAGACCCTACCAATGAAGACGTGGCGGATTTATATGCGATCCCTGCGGACAGAATCTTCGGTCTGTACCAAAACGATGCCTTAGCGGCACTGGATGCTCTTGAACTGGCGGACCGAGTCGGAGGCTTTGACGACTATGAAGCGGGACTGGGCGGAAACTTTGTCATTAACGATGAGTACATGGCTTTTCCAATGAATATTGAGACCCTGATTAACTTTGCCAACACTGCCAATGCCGATGATTTAGGCATTGATCTCGGATCGGAAATAGAATTTACGGACTTGGAGCCGGAGGAAATGCTGATTCCCGTATTTGATGCCTGGTTCGGAGTGGCCTTTACCAACAGTGCGGAAATCGAATTCCTGGCCCACGATGAAGACGGAGAATTATATTCCGACCTGACCCAGGATTTTGCAGACCTGGATCCTGAAAAACAAGCGGTATTCGAAGCGCTGTTTGAGTACTGGCAAGCCCACCATGAAGCGGGAACCGACCTTTGGGACGAAGAAGCGGCATGGGGTTATATGGATGCGGAATTTACCACCGGAGGAAACACCGCCCTTCGAATTGAAGGCCCCTGGTCCACGGGAAATCTTTCAAGTCAGGCAGGGGACGGGGAAGACCTGGAGATTTTAAATCTAGGCCAGGTAACCATTAACGGAAATCCCATGGCCCACTGGCAAGGGGGTTGGGGACTGGTGCTGAACTCCAGAATCGAAATGGATGAAGACCAAATGCTTCTCGGTCACCGTATGATCGAAGAGATCATGAACACCGATTATGCCGTGGAGTTCTTTGAAGCCAGCGGTAAAATCATGGAGAATGTGGACGCATCGGTATACACCGAATCCGATGAGCTTTCCGATACGGATAAGGAAGTCATCGCAGCGGTGATTGAATCCTATAACGAAGCGCCGGCAAGACCATTGTTTACCGAATGGAGACAGGTATGGGATACCTGGAAAAATGCCATGCTTTCCTGGTCCGCAGTAGAACCGGGCACGCCGGAAGAGGCCTATCAGGAAATCAAAGCTTCCTTTGAATCCATGATGTTAAACTTCTAAGGAACCCCTATGCATAAAAATTAAATCATGCAAGGAAATACAGTAAGGTGCAGGGAAAAGGGGCGAAGCCTTTCTCCCTGCACCTTTTGAAAAGGTGGAATCATGCCAAGGAACTATACAGTAACCTCAAAAAAATTCTATATTCTGCTGATCACTCTCAGTATTTTAATCCTGGCCCTTTCCCTAGAGGTGTTAATGGAAGTGAAGGACAGCACTCTATTCCATCAATGGTTCGAAGAGATTCAGCGGCAAGAGAATCTGGATGTTTCGAAAGAGGAGGCCTTCGACACCTATGTGTCGGGACATATTCTGCTTTATATGCTAAACTTAGTTATCCCCCTGGGCTTCGCCCTACACACTTATTTTGCCTTTAAAAAACAACGGATCAACAGTTTGTTCATCTATCTCTGGATGATTATGCTGATGGGGGGCCTGGCATTTACTCTGATCAGTTGGAACGTTGATTCCTTGTTTTACTATATCAGAATCGCGGCGTACCTGGTGTTAATCGGAACGACCCTGTCCCTGGTCAGGGACGTGGGAATCAGTAAAAAATGGTAAAGGTGGGAGTCCCTTGAGAAAGTACAATCGATACTTAGTAGATGAGATCGGCAACACCTATGAAAGGAAAAATCAATATTTATTGGAAATCGCTTTGCTCCAGGAAGAAATGGAAGGGGCTTCAGCGGAAGAGAAAAAAAACCTGAAAAAAAAGATTCGGGACCTAAGAAAAAACAAAAAAGAACACCCTTATCACAAGGCCTACGAGGCCTATGAACAGGAAAAAAAAGGTTTTTGGAAAAGGTTGAAAGAGGACAGTGCCGCCTATGAAAAGTCCTTGGGGACGGAAGGCCCCCGAAAGGTACGCAGGTTTAAAG